>NZ_JBNFOJ010000048.1:0-14436 GCF_057364705.1 Brevundimonas sp. CURTG3B2_SDJG | reverse complement strand
GGCGGCGTGAAGGTCGGCGGCGCCGTGGTCGCCTCGGCGTCCGAATAGACGTCGATCCCCGGCCTCGGGGATTGACCGGCTGGGCCGTCGATCGGGCGCGTCCGCCTTCATCTCGCCGACGGGCGAGCCGACCGCAGGCGGCGCATCGTTCGAGGAGCGCGGGCCGGCGCGGTAGTAGACGACCACGGCCACGATCAGCAGCAGCAGGACCACGCCCGAGATTATCAGGGTCAGCGGCGGGGACTTGCCGCCTCCGGCGCCGCGCCCGCCGCCGCGCGGGTCATAGCCCTGGCGGTTGAACGGCAGGTCGTCGTCCGTCGGCGGCGTATAGGCGCCGCGGTCACGGCCGGGGTTCGGGCGATAGGGATCTTCGTGGGACATGGCCGCGCCTTCGGAACGTCGCCGGCCGCGAATCGCCGCGCCGGCCAACTACTCTACCCACCCCTGCCCGGGTTACGAATCACAGATCCAGGGCGAGGTCGAGGCTGAACAGCTTCTTGTGCTCCTCGATGGCGTAGCGGTCCGTCATGCCGGCGATGTAATCGCCCACGGCGCGGGCCCGCTTGGCCTCGTCGCCGGCCATCGCCCTGCCCGACCATTCCGGCGGCAGGGTGGCGGGCTCGGCCATGAACAGCTGGAACATCTCCGCCAGGATGCGCCGCGCCTGGCTGCGGGTGCGGTTGACCCGATAGTGTCGGTACATGCGTTCGAACAGGAAGCGCCTAAGGACGCCGAGGTCCTCCAACATCCTTGGCGAGAATCCGACCAGGGCGCGCGACGCCGTCCGCACGTCCTCGGTGGAGCGCACGCCGTCCGCTTCGATCCGGACCTCGGTCTCCGCCAGCACGTCCTCGACCATCACGCCGATCATCCGGCGCACGGCCTCGATGCGGATCATGCGCTCGTCGATGCCCGGCCAATCCTTGCGCACCGCGTGCAGCACCGGACCGATCAGGGGCACGTCGGCCAGGTCCTCGAGCGTGAACAGCCCCGCCTGCACCCCGTCGTCCACGTCGTGGTTGTTGTAGGCGATGTCGTCGGCGATGGCCGCGGCCTGGGCCTCCAGCGAGGCGAAGCTGTCCAGACGCAGGCTCCAGCCGGGCGCATAGTCGGCGATCGCCTTCCAGGCCGGCTCGTCCAGGCGATGACCGACCGGGCCGTTGTGCTTGACCACGCCCTCGACCGTCTCCCAGCTCAGGTTCAGGCCCTCGAACTGGGGATAGCGCTCTTCCAGCTTGGTCACGACACGGAAGGTCTGGACGTTGTGGTCGAACCCGCCCCAAGGCTCCATCTGCGCCTGCAGTTCGTCCTCGCCGGCGTGGCCGAACGGGGGATGTCCCAGGTCGTGCGCCAGGGCCACCGTCTCGGCCAGGTCCGTGTCCAAACGCAGCGCGTGCGCCAGCGAGCGCGCGATCTGGGCGACCTCGAGGCTATGGGTCAGTCGGGTGCGGTAGTGGTCGCCCTCGTGCGCCACGAAGACCTGGGTCTTCTCCTTCAGGCGCCGAAAGGCGGTGCAATGGATGATGCGGTCCCGGTCGCGGGCGAAGGCGTTGCGCGTGCGGCTGATCGGCTCGGGGACCAGACGCCCGCGGCTGTGCTCGGGGTATTCGGCCCAGGGTGCGCGTTCGGGGATCAACGTCGGGAGCTCGCATCTGGTCGCGGGCCTTTGCGAACGCCCGCCCGCGCCTCATATAGGCCTGAGTGAGCACCGTCCAATGACCCGCACCATGGCCGCCCCCGCCTTCGAGATCTCGCCCGCCTCGGGCGGACCCGGCCTTGTCCTGGCCGACAGCGCCGCGCGCCGTCTGGCGCAGCTGGGCGCGGCCGAGGGTCGGCCCGTGCTGCTGCGGGTCGCCGTGGACGGCGGCGGCTGCTCGGGCTTCCAATACCGCCTGGAGCTGATCGAGGCCGCCGAGGCGGACGACCTGCGCATCGAGGCCGGCGGCCAAGCCGCGGTGGTGGACCCGGTGTCCCTGCCCTTCCTCAAGGGCTCCGAGATCGCCTTCGTGGACGACCTGTCCGGCGCCCAGTTCGTGGTGCGCAATCCCAACGCCGCCTCCAGTTGCGGCTGCGGGGTCAGCTTCTCGATCTGACCTCGCTTCGAGATGTCGCCGCGGTATAGGGTCGCCCCATGCTGACGCTCGCCGCCCTCGCTGCCTTCGCGCTCTCCCCCGCCGAGACCCCCGTCGTCCTGCCCGCCCAGCCGGCGCCGCTGCACGGGACGCTGCTGAAGCCGTCGGGCGAGACCCGGGCGGCGGCGGTGATCATCCCCGGCTCGGGCCCGACCGACCGCAACGGCGACAATCCGATGGGCGTCCGCGCGGCCACCTACCGCCTGCTCGCCGAAGGGCTGGCGGAGCGCGGCGTGGCCACCGTCCGCTTCGACAAGCGGGGCGTGGGCGAGAGCGCCGGAGCCGTGACGGCGGAGAGCGACCTGCGCTTCTCCGACCTATGTCGAGGACGCCCGGGCCTGGGCGGTCGAGGCCGCGCGGGGCGACGGGGGCGGCCCTGCGCCTGGCTGATCGGCCACAGCGAGGGCGCGCTCATCGCCCTGGAGGCGGTCAAGGGCGACGACGACAAGGTCTGCGGCCTGGTGCTGTTGTCCGGAGCCGGCCGGCCGCGGGCGTCGTGCTGAGAGAACAGCTGGCCGCGCGCCGGGAAGCCGGTCCGGGCCCCCGCCCTGGCGGCCCTGACCGAACTGGAGGCCGGCCGCACGGTCGAAAGCCCGCCAGGCCTGGAGGCTCTGTTCCGGCCCTCCGTGCAGCCGTACCTGATCTCATGGCTGCCGCTGGACCCCGCCCGTCTGATCGCCGCCTACCAAGGGCCGGTGATGATCGGCCAGGGTTCGACCGATCTGCAGACCAATCTGGGCGACGCCCGCGCCATGGCCGACGCCCAGCCGGAGGCCCGGCTGGTTGTCTGGGACGGCGTGAACCATGTCCTGAAGGCCGCGCCGGCTGACCGCGCGGCCAATCTGGCGACCTACGCCGACCCCGCCCTGCCGCTGGCCCCCGGCGTCGTCGACGACGTCGCCGACTTCATTCTCGAGAACCGCTGAATCACCAATCTGCCCCACCTCCGCTCATCCCCGCGAAGGCGGGGCCCCAGTTCTGTCGGAGGAGAACCGGCGTTTCGGGCTTGGCGGATGCGCGCATGAATTCAGAGATCGGTCGTCCAAAGCACTGGGTCCCCACCTTCGCGGGGATGAGCGGATAGTGGGTGCAGCCCGCTACGCCAGCGTCTCCTGAAAACGGACGGGGCGGCCGTGGGCCGTTCCGATCAGCTCGCCGTCGCGCATGACGACGCGGCCCCGCACGATGGTGGCCTTGGCCTGACCCGTGGCCTCGAAGCCGTCGAACGGCGTCCAGCCCGAGCGGGTGGCCATGTCCTGGTGGCGCAGGACATGCTTCACCTTCAAGTCGACGATGGTCAGGTCGGCGTCGTAGCCCTCGGCCATCCGGCCCTTGCCGGCGATGCCGAAGACCCGATTGGCGCCGTGGCTGGTCAGGTCGATGAAGCGGTCCAGCGACAGGCGGCCGTTCGCCACGTGGGTCAGCATCACCGGCACCAGGGTCTGCACGCCCGGCATCCCTGATGGCGACGCCGGATACGGACGGGCCTTCTCCTCCAGCGTATGGGGCGCGTGGTCCGAGCCCAGGACGTCGGCCACGCCGTGCGCGATCCCGCGCCACAGGCCCGCGATATGCGGCGCGTTGCGGATCGGCGGGTTCATCTGGGCCAGGCCCTTCAGCCGCGCATAGGCCTCGTCGCCGTCCAGGGTCAGGTGCTGGGGCGTCACCTCGACGGTGGCCACATCCTTGTTGTGGCTGAGGAAATCGATCTCCTCGGCCGTGGTCACGTGTAGTACGTGAATGCGGGCGCCGGTCTCGCGCGCCAGGCGGACCAGGCGGCGGGTGCTCATGATGGCGCTTTCCGGATCGCGCACCTCGGGGTGGCTGGTCCAATCGCCTGTGCGCGCCAGGGGACGGCGCTCGGCCAGGCGATACTCGTCCTCGGAATGGAAGGTGGCGCGGCGCTTGACGTGCTTCAGCACCTCGCGGACCCCGTCGTCGTCAGCGACCAACAGGGTGCCGGTGGAGGCCCCCATGAAGACCTTGACCCCGCAGCAGCCCGGCAGGCGCTCCAACTCGGCCAGATGTCGGGCGTTGTCGTGGGTGCCGCCGATATAGAAGGCGTGGTCCGTCCACATCCGGTCCCGCGCCCGGTCCAGCTTGTCCTGGAGGGTGTCGGGGTCGGTGGTGTTGGGCTCGGTGTTCGGCATCTCGAACACGGCGGTGACCCCGCCCAGCGCCGCGGCGCGGGAGCCCGTCTCCAGGTCCTCCTTCCACTCCAGGCCGGGCTCGCGGAAGTGGACTTGGGTGTCGATGACGCCGGGCAAGACCGTCAGGCCCGAGGCGTCAAAGACCTCGCCCGCCGAGGCCTGCGACAGGTCGCCGACGAAGACCACCTTGCCGTCGCGGACGCCGACGTCGGCCATGCCGCGGCCCGCGTGGTTGGCCACCTCGCCGCCGCGGACGATCAGGTCATAGGTCTGGGTCATGGGGCACCCTTAATCCAGCATCGCGGCGGGCGACACGGGTGGACCGAAAAATGGCGTCCGGGTCGTTCGAATGCGGGCCGCCGGAGCCGTCCGCGTTTCGTGTCTGGCGGAGCTGGTTCACACGAAGGACACGACGAGGCCGAGCGCGTGGCGCCGCAGGCGTTCGAAACTTCGAGTGTATGAAGGCGCTGAGCGCGGCCCTGAGGCACCGGCCCCGTCGTGTCCTTCGTGACTTTTCGTGTGAACCAGCGGCGTCAGCCTCCCCTCGGACGGTCCAGAAATGTGCACTCGAAAAAATGGAGTGCACATTGTGCACATTTCGAAGATGAGCCTGATTTCGCGGAAAAATCGGCGAGATGACGACGGCGACGCACCCTTTCGGCTTCCTCCGGGAGACAGGAGGAAGCATAGGCGCACGATACGTCATTTTCGGTCGTATTGGCCCTCGACCAGCTTTCGCGCCGCTTTCAGCACCCGGTCGGCCGGAACCTCGTTCATATGCAGGATGGCCTGGTTGAGGCCGGGATCGATCTTGCGGAACTCCTCGACCGAGCGCGGGCCACGGACCACGACCCCGCCCCAGGGACCGCGGACGGCGTCGTCCGAAGGCCCGTAGGCGGCGACCACCGGGGCGCCGGCGGCGACGGCCAGCTGGGTCCAGATCGAATCCCCGCCCAGGTAGAGGCCCGCGCGCTCAGAGCGGCGGCCGCTGCAGCTTGGACAGCTTGCCCTGCAGCTCGACCGTGCGGCGCGCGGCATGGCCAGGCGGGATGGTGTGGGCGGCGTCCCGATCGGCCTCTGAGCCCAGCACGACGACCCGCCCCCGGCCAGGGGGCCGTCGTTGAGCAGAGCCGCCGCCAGTTTGGCGTAGCGCTCGGCCGGCCACTCCTTGCCGACCCAGTCCGCCCCCGGGGCCACCACCAGCAGAGGGCTGTCCTCGGCCGGCAACAGGCGCTCGGCCGCGGCGCGCGTGGCGTCCGAAACGAACAGCCGCGGCCGGGGAACCTCGTCCAGCTGCAGCACCCGGGCGGCCAGCTCGACCTTGTGGACGCCCGGCTCGTCCTTGACGCGGACGGCGCGCTTCTGGCGGCTGAGCTTGCCGGAGAAGGTGGTGCCCCGCATGTCCACGATCAGGCCCCACTTGATCGCGCGGACTTGGTTCCACAGGCCCAGCCACTCCAGCCGCCCCTCCTTCTCCAGGACGATCAGCCGTTCCAGGCGGGGCGTGTCGGCGAACAGGGGCGCGCTGGCGGGCGAGCCGACCACGGTGAAGGTCGCCTGGGGCATGGCCTCGACCAGATAGGCCAGCACACCCGACGAAAGCACCGCGTCTTCTGGATCGGCCTCCGCGAGGTAGAGAATGGGGAAACGTCCCGCCATGGTTGGATCGTATACGGATTCTCGCGCGGCGAAGCAGTCGCGACGTGGCGTTTGGGGTCGGAACGCGTAGGGTCTGTGGACGAAACCGAGGAGGATCGTCATGCGCCGCCCGTTGAACGTCACGATCCTGGCCATCGCCACGGCCGCCGGGCTGGCGGCCTTCGGCGCCGCGCCGACCCAGACCGCCGATCCGACTCGCCGCCCTGGGGAGGACGTCCTATGCGCGCTCGCCCTCTATTCCGCCCTGGCCGAGGCCTCGCGGCGGTGCGCGCCCGACACCGCCCCCGACGTCCAGGCGGAGTTGCGCCGTCAGATCGAGCGGCTGGACGCCTACGCCCTGGCCAACGGCATGACCGCCGAGACCCTGGCCGCGTTCAAGTCTCAGCACGTGCCCTCCCCTTCGGATCCCGCGATCTGCGAGATGTACCAGCGCGACCGGTTCGAGGAGGCCCTGGAGATCGATCCCGAGACGCTGCGCACCTATGTGGACGGCCTGACGGCCCAGCCGGGCACGCCGACCTGGGGCGACTGCGTCTAACCCCATGTCCCTGCCCCTGCTCCCCGGCCGCGAATGCGGCCGCTGCGTCGAATGCTGCCGCGTGATCCCGCTGAGCCTGCCCGAGCTCTCCAAGCCGACGGGCGAGCTGTGCGCCTACTGCGTCGACGGCGCCGGATGCACGGTGCACGCGATCCGGCCGCAGACCTGCCGAATCTGGTTCTGCCTGTGGCGCGTGGTCGAGTTGTCCGACGACTGGCGGCCCGACCGCAGCGGCGTGATCGTTCGTCCCGACGGGGTGGAGGACGGCGTGATCACCCTATTCGTGGTGCGGCGGACGGACTTTCTGGCGTCGGAGACCTTCTTCGCGGTCGTGGCCGGCTGGATCGCGGAGGGCGTCGAGGTCGCTCTGAGCGTTCCCGGCCCGATTGGGACCTATCCGGCCCGAGCCGTGGTCACCGACTGGCTCCGTTCGGCCGTCGAGGCGGGGGATCCGCAGGCGTTCACGGCGCGGGTTCTGCGGTCGCTGGATCGGCTGGAGGACCACGACTGGCAAGCCGACGGGGTTACGGCGCGATATGCGGTGGGAGAGGCCTGACCGGTCAGCCGTTCCGCCGCTGCCGCCATGAGCGTTCGAGAACTTCGAGCAGAATCGCTCCGACGAAGGCGAGGCCCGCGACGAACAGCGAGGTGAGGGCCACGCCGATAAGCGCCATGCCTACGAACAGGTTCGAGGGGCCGCCCAAATGGATCGTGAAAACCGTGATCGTGGCCAGGAAGGCCACTGCCGCCCATCCGAGCGCCCGACCGATGATCGAAACGGCGGATCTCATGCCGGCCTCCAGCTAGTGTGGCCAGGGTCGAACCTGGCGTTGCGGCCGGCAAACGCAAAACGCGCCGCACGGCTGTCACCCTTGGAATGATCGCCCTATCTACCCGTCATGACAACGCGCATCGCCCGCCTGCCCTCCCGCGCCCTGGTGCGAGTGTCCGGCCCCGACGCCCGGCCGTTCCTGCACAACCTGCTGACCCAGGACATCGAGACGCTGGCCGAGGGCGAGCTGCGGTACGGAGCCCTGCTGTCGCCGCCGGGGCGGCTGTTGTTCGATCTGTTTCTGCGGGGCGAGCCGGGCGCGGTCGTGCTGGACGCGGCCGCCGACCGGCGCGACGCCCTGATCCAGCGGCTGTCGATGTACAGACTGCGGGCCCAGGTCTCGGTCGAGGCCGACGACCGGGCGGTGTCCGTCTGCTGGGACGGCCTGGCGGAGGGGTTCGCGCCCGATCCGAGGACGGCGGCGCTGGGCGGTCGGCGCTACGGCGGCGATGTCCAGCCGAACGCCGCCGAAGACGACTGGCAGGCCCATCGCCTCGCTGTCGGCGTCCCCGATCCGGCCGCGGACGCCCCCGACGACAAGACCTACCCGATCGAGGCGGACTTCGACCTGCTGAACGGCATCGACTTCCAGAAGGGCTGTTTCATCGGCCAGGAGACGACCTCGCGGATGAAGCGGCGCGGCGCGATCCGCAACCGGATGCTGCCGATCGCCTTCGACGGCCCGCCCCCGTCGTTCGGCGCCGAGGTGCTGAACGGCGACCTGCGCGCCGGCGAGGTGCTGAGCGGGCGCGATGGCGCGGCCATGGCCCTGGTCCGTCTCGACCGGCTGGGCGGCGCGCTGACCGTCGAGGGGCGGCCAGTCCGGGTCCGGCTTCCCGACTGGCTTCCCGAGCCCGAGCCGACTACAGGCTGATTGTGCACCGCGGCAAACGGGCTTGCACCCGGCCCCGAAAGGGACGATCTAGCCGCGTAGGTTTTTTAAAAGGATGCTCTCATGTCCGATCCGGTCGTCATCTGTTCCTTCGCCCGCACGCCGATGGGCGGCTTCCAGGGCGCGCTCACGGGGGTGAAGGCCACGGAGCTGGGCGCGGCGGCGGTCAAGGCGGCGGTCGAACGCGCGGGCGTCCCGCCCGAGAAGGTCGAGCAGATCTACATGGGCTGCGTCCTGCCGGCGGGCCTGGGCCAGGCCCCGGCTCGGCAGGCGGCGCTGGGCGCCGGCTTGGGCGAGCACGTCGAGGCGACGACCGTGAACAAGATGTGCGGCTCGGGGCTGCAGGCGGTGATGATGGCCGCCGACGCCATCAAGGCCGGTTCGGCCGACGTGATCGTGGCCGGCGGCATGGAATCGATGACTGGCGCCCCATACCTGATGAACAAGCACCGCGGCGGCGCCCGCATCGGCCACGACGTCATCGTCGACTCCATGATGATGGACGGGCTGGAGGACGCCTATCAACCCGGCAAGCCCATGGGCTCGTTCGCCCAGGACACGGCCAACGAATACCAGTTCACCCGCGAGGATCAGGACGCCTACGCCATCGAGAGCCTGAACCGCGCCAACGCGGCGGTGACCGGCGGCGCCTTCGCCGGCGAGGTGGTTCCGGTCGAGGTGCAGACCCGCAAGGGACCTGTCACCGTCAGCGAGGACGAGCAGCCGGCCAAGGCCGATCCGTCCAAGATCCCCAATCTGAAGCCGGCCTTCGCCAAGGACGGCACCATCACCGCCGCCTCCTCGGCCTCGATCTCGGACGGCGCGGCCGCCCTGGTGGTGACGCGCGAGAGCGTCGCCCGCGCCCTGGGCCTGCCGGTCGTGGCCCGCATCGTCGGCCAGGCCGCCCACGCCCACGAGCCCGCGAAATTCACCACCGCCCCGGTGCCGGCGATGCGGAAGGCGCTCAAGAAGGCCGGCTGGTCCGTCGAGGATGTCGACCTGTGGGAGATCAACGAAGCCTTCGCCGTGGTGCCGATGATCGCCATGCGCGAACTGGGCATCGACCGGGCCAGGCTGAACGTCAATGGCGGCGCGACCGCCCTGGGCCATCCCATCGGCGCCTCGGGCGCGCGCGTGCTGGCCACCCTGCTGGCGGCGCTGAAGGCCCGCGGCGGGACCAAGGGCGTCGCCAGCCTGTGCATAGGCGGCGGCGAGGCCGTGGCGATGGCGGTGGAGCTGGCCTGACGACGGCCTTCTGCCTCCCTTCTTGCAGGGAGAGCGCGGGCGCCTTGTCGGCGGCGGCGGCCCCGGACTAGCCTCCGCCTACAGGAGGCCTTCCATGGAACTGAACCGACGGGACGCCCTGGGTCTCGGCGCCCTGGCTATGACACCGGTATCACAGAGCGTCGCCCCGCCTGATCCGGCCGAGACGATCCGGCTCTGGCCCGGCGCGGCGCCCGGCGGCGAGAGCGTGACCGTGACGCCAAAGGTGGTCGAACGGTCGATCGACCCGGCGTTCCACGACCGCTACGCCCAGTACACGACCGACCCGATCCTGATGGTCCTGCGGCCCGAGCGGCCCAACGGCGCCTCGCTGCTGCTGATCCCCGGCGGCGGATACCGGTGGGCGGTGGTGGACAAGGAGGGGCTGGACTGCGCGCGCGTGTTCGCGGCAGCGGGCGTGACCTGTTTCGTGCTGCGCTACCGACTGCCGGGTGACGGCTGGGCGGCCGGTCCGGATGCGCCGCTGCAGGACGCGCAGCGGCGCTGGCGCCTGGTCCGGCCAGGGCCTCCGCCGAGGGCTCGACCCGTCCCGCGTGGCGGTGCTGGGCGCTTCGGCGGGCGGCCACCTGGCCGGCATGCTGACGGCGCGGACGGACCAGACCTATGCGCGGTCGACGCGGCGGATGCGCTCTCGATGCGGCCGGACGTGGCGATCCTGCTCTATCCCGTCGCGACCATGGCCGAGCCGCACGCCCACGCCGGGTTGCGCCTGCAGATGCTGGGCGCGGCGCCCACGGCCGAGGCCGTCGCGCGCTATTCGCTGGAGCGGATGGATTGGCGCGGCCGGCCGCCGGTCTTCCTGCTGCACGCGATGGACGACGCCTCCGTGCCGGTCGAGAACAGCCTGCAGCTTCTCGCCGCGCTGAAGGCGGCGGGCGTTCCGGCCGAGGCGCATCTGTTCGAGGAAGGCGGGCACGGGTTCGGCGTGCGCCTGATCCAAGGCAAGCCGGCCGCCGCCTGGCCCCGGCTGGTCCTAGCCTGGGTCGCGCGGCGGGGCTGGACGAGCGGCTAGTCCTCATCCTCGCCCAGCAGATCCGCCGGATCGAAGTCGTAGTCGAGCAGGTCCCCGGGCCGGCACTCCAGGGCGGCGCACAGCTTGGCCAGGGTGCGGAAACGGATGCCCTTGACCTTGCCCGAACGGAACAGGGACAGCTGGGTCTCGCTGAGGCCGACCTGCTGGGCGAGGTCGCGGGCCTTCAAACCCTTCCTGACGATCAGTTGGTCCAGGGTGACGCGGATCGGCATCAGATCATCTCGTCCAGCTCGGCCTGGACCTTGCCCGCCTGCTCGGCCACGCCGCCGAGCAGGAACAGGGCCCCGCCGATCATGCCCAGCGTCATGCCGGGCACGTCGAAGTGGGCGTAGCCGCCCTGCGCCGCGCCCACCATGCGCAGAAGGTTGGTGACGATGAAAACGCTGAGCACGCCACCGAAGCCGAGGGCCAGACCGACGCGGCGAAGGGCGCTGGCCAGGGTCGGCTGGATCAGGCGGCCGCGCGCGAGCTGCCCCATCGACCGGCCGATCGACCAGACGCCGAACAGATAGCAGGCCGGCGGAAGACCACGGATCATCCAGGCATAGACCTCCTGCAGCTGAATTTCGCCCCGGTTCCAAAGGACCAGCGGCGAGACCAGATGGATCAGGGACAGCAGCCCGCCCACGGTCAGGACCATGAAGATCGCCAGCCAGCTGAACTGGCGGCAGCGCAGGCGGAAGCGGTCGAGGTCGGCGCGGCTCAAGGGTCGTCTCCGGGGGTGGAAAAGCTGTCTGATCTTTAATCTTGACTTAAAGATCGGTCGTTTGCAACTTTATGTCTGAGTTAAATGAAACGAGAGCGCCGCCCATGTCCGCCGCCATCGAGACCCGCGACCTGACCCGTCGCTTCAAGAGCCGCCTGGCGGTCGACGCCGTGTCGATGACGGTGCCGGACAGGGCCGTCTACGGCTTCCTGGGCCGCAATGGCGCGGGCAAGACCACCACGCTGAAGATGCTGCTGGGCCTGCTGTCTCCGACGGCCGGAACGGCGCGCATCTGCGGGGTCGACGTGGCCGCCGACCGGATCGCCGCCGCCCGAGGCGTGGGCGCCCTGCTGGAGGCGCACGGCTTCTACGTGAACCTGTCGGGACGCGAGAACCTGGACCTGACGCGGACCCTGCTGGGCCTGCCCAAGGCCGAGATCGACCGGGTGCTGGAGGTGGTGGAGATGCGCGAGCACGCCGATCGCCGCGTCGGCGACTATTCCCTGGGCATGCGGCAGCGCCTGGGCCTGGCGCGGGCCATGCTGGGCGCGCCCCCGGTGCTGATCCTGGACGAGCCCACTAACGGCCTGGACCCCGACGGCATCGCCGACATGCGCCGGTTCCTGCGCGCGCTGCCCGAGCGAACCGGCGCCACGGTGCTGCTGTCCAGCCACCTCCTGGGCGAGATCGAGCAAACCGCGACCCACATCGGCATCCTGAGCGAGGGCCGGCTGGTGCTGGAAGGCGAGCTGGACCGGCTGAAGGCCGATTTGGCGCCTGAGATCGCGTTTCAGACCGACGAAGCGCCGCGCGCCATCGCCCTGGCCAAGGCGCGAGGCTTCAGCCTCTCTGCAACCGACGACGGCTTGGTGGCGCGGCTGAAGCCGGGAGAGGACGCGCGCGCCGCGTCCGCCATCCTGAACCGGGCTCTGGTGGAGGCCGACATCGCCGTCTTCGCCATCGGGCCGCGAGCCCGGTCGCTGGAGGGGATCTATCGCGATGTCTCGGCCCCCGCCTCGCCCTCCCCTTCGCCCTCCCCTTCGCCCTCCCCGATCCAGCCGGAGTACGCCTGACGCTCGCCGCCTTGTCCGTCGAAGCCCGTAAGCTGAACCGTTCGCTGGCCGCCCTGCTGGCCCTCGCCGCCCCGGCCCTGATCGCGGTGTTCGGCTTCTTCATGATCCTGCGCCAGAAGGAGGCCGCGCCCTGGGACATGTGGATGATGAACGCGGGCGGCGTCTGGGCCTTCTTCATGATGCCCATGAGCGTCACCGCCCTGACCGCCCTGATCGCGCACATGGAGCATGGCCCCAAGAGCTGGGATCACCTGCGCGCCCTGCCCCTGCCCCGTTGGCGGCTGTATGCGGCCAAAACCATTTGCGTGCTGGGCGTCGTCGCCCTGATGAGCGTGGGCGTCGTCGCCTTCGGCTGGGCGGCGGGATCGCTGGCCGGCCTGATCAAGCCGCAGGTGGCGCTGACCGGCGCGTTCGACCTGCCCGCCTATGCGCGGCTGTTCGGCATGATGTTCCTGGCCGGCCTGTTGCTGATCGCGATCCAGCTCTGGATCGCCCTGCGCTTCGCCAGCTTCGTGCCCGGCCTCATCGTCGGCATCGCCGGCACCTTCTTCGCGGTGGTGGCGACTTCGGCCAAGCAGGGGGTCTTCCTGCCCTGGCAGATGCCGGTGAACATGCTGGCCACCGAGGCCTGGCGCGTAAACACCGCCCTAGGACTGGGCGGCGGGCTTGGCCTGGCCGCGCTGATCCTGATGACCGTCCATCTGTCGCGGCGCGAGGTGTTGTGAAGGCCCGTCCCGCCTCATGAGGCGGGCCAGCGACGCCGGGCCTGCGGTCAGCACGATCATGGCCGACTCCTGCGATTGCGAACCGTTTGCAAGTTTGCGCGGTTCGCCGGTCTTGGCAAGCGCCGCTGGAAGTCCGTCGGCGTCGAAATCGGGGGACGGATGCCCGCCGCCCCTTTCGATCCGCGGGCGGACGGGCGACAAGGAAGCCGGTCGGATGGCGAACTGACCGGAGCACGACCATGCGCGAAGACGGAAAACTGGACTATCTGGAACTGCCGGGCGGCCGCTTGGAGACCGTGAAGACCTTCTACGCCACGGCCTTCGGCTGGCGCTTCCAGGACTACGGTCCCGAGTACGCGGCGTTCAACGAGGGCCTGGACGGGGGTTTCGACGCCCAGGCCGAAGCGACCCGGGCGCCCCTGCCGGTGCTGTACGCCCACGACCTGGAGGCCATGCAGGCCAGGGTCGAGGGTGCGGGCGGGACGATCGTGAAGCCGATCTTCGCCTTCCCCGGCGGACGGCGGTTCCACTTCCGTGACCCGGCCGGCGCCGAGTTGGCCGTCTGGTCGGAGAACTGACGGGATTGGTCCAGGCGCCGGCCCAGGAGTCAGCCAAAAGCTGCGGCGACTGCGGCCTGTGCTGCAAGCTGATGGGCGTCACCGCCCTGGCCAAGCCGGCGGGCAAATGGTGCCGCCATTTCGGCAGGGCTTCGGGCTGCGCGATCTACGTCGACCGGCCCGGCGACTGCCGCGTGTTCAACTGCCTGTGGCTGCTGACCGACGCCCTGGACGAGGCCTGGAAGCCGACGACCGCCGGCTTCGTGCTGCACAGCGAACTGGGCGGCGCGCGGCTGGTGGTGGAATGCGACGCCGCGCGGCCACACGACTGGCGGCACGAGCCCTATCAAATGACGCTGCGCCGCTGGGCCGCCTCGCCCGGCTTGGAGGTGCTGGTGTTCGCCGGCGCGCGCGGGGTTCGCCTGGGCGAGCCCGACACGGCGGTGCGACGGGTCTGAGGGTCAGCGCGCCTCGACGCTCTGGGCGATCTGCTCGGCCAGGGCGCGGTCGGCGCCGTCCAGCGTCATGGTCCAGACGTGGACCTCCAGCGGATCGGTCGCGCGGCGGAACAGGTGCTCCATGGCATGGCGCGCGCCCTCCTCGTTCGCCACCACCGACACGCGGCCGCCCGCCTCGACCATGTCGCCGCTGTAGATGGGGAACTGGGAGTTGGGCCCCGCATAGACCATGACGAACGAACGGTCGCCGCGACGGATCGTGTAGATCTTGAAGTTGGGGCCTGGACGTCCGGTGACGATCTCGAACCCGCGCGGCAGGTCGACGGCGAACGGCAGGGTCGGCGCGGGCCGCCGCGTCCAGCACCGTAACCGTCGGCGTGCCGGGCGGCGGCGGAGG
>NZ_JBNFOJ010000047.1:0-14610 GCF_057364705.1 Brevundimonas sp. CURTG3B2_SDJG | reverse complement strand
CGGGCAGGCGGCGGTGGCCGCGGCGGTGCGCGGTCCGCGCCGGTCGGACGGCGCCTACTATCCGCTGCTGGTGGTCAACGCCATCATGGGCGGCGGCCAGAACGGCCACCTGTTCCAGGAGGTGCGGGCCAAGCGCGGGTTGAGCTACGGCGCCTATTCGAGCCTGGCGGCGCGGAGGGACGGCGGGCTGCTGAGCGCCTCGACCCAGACCAAGAACGAGAGCGCCGCGGAGGTGGTCGACCTGGTGCTGAACGAATTCGACCGGCTGCGGACCGAGGTGGTGACGGATCAGGCGGTGACCGACCGGGAAGCGTTCGTGACCGGCGGCTTCTCGCGCGCGGTGGAGACCACGAACGGCCTGGGCGGGGTGCTGGCCGACGCGGTCACCTACGGCCTGCCGCTGACCGAGGTCGAGTCCTATCCGGGCCGGGTGCGCGCCACGACGCCCCAAGGCGTGATGGCCGCCGCGCAAGGTTTCAGCGCCGATGAGGCGGTGGTCGTCGTGGTCGGCCAGGCCTCAATGTTCATCGACGCCCTGCGCCAGAAGCATCCGGACGCGGTGGTCATCCCGGCGGCGGACCTGGACCTGAGCAGCCCGACGTTGGGTCTGATGCAAGTGCGCGCCGACGTGCAGTGAGGGTGGTTAGTGGTTAGTGATTGCCGGCTCCCCCAGCGGGGGACTGTCGGCGCCGCTCTGTCTGCGTCACCTACTAAATCACTAGCCACTAATCACTTCCGTGCTCGGAACGTCGCGATCGCGGCGACCGTGGCCTTCACATTGGCCTCGATTCCAGCCCAGTCGCCGGCCTTGACCGCCGCGTCGGTGATCAGCTTGGAGCCCATGCCGGCCGCGACGATGCCCGAGCCGAACCACTTCGCGATCGAGGCCTCGTCGGGATCGACGCCGCCGGTGGGCATGATCTTGGTCCACGGCATCGGGCCCAGCACCGCCTTGACGAAGTCCGCGCCGCCGACGGAGGCGCCCGGGAACAGCTTGACGATCTCGCAGCCCAGCTCGTGCGCCTGGCCGATCTCGGTGACCGAGCCGCAGCCGGGGAAGTAGGCGGTCATGCGCCGGTTGCAGATCTTGGCCACGTCGGGGACCAGGCAAGGGCTGACGACGAAGCGGGCGCCGCGGTTCAGGTAGAGGCTGGCCGTGCCGGCGTCGACGACGGAGCCGATGCCCAGGATCACCTCGGGGTCGGTCTTCTGGAGTTCGCGGGCGATGTCGCCGAACAGGTCGACGGCGAAGTCGCCCCGGTTGGTGAACTCGATGGCCTTGGCTCCGCCCCGGGCGCACGCGCGGATGACGTTCAGGCAGACCTCGGGGTCGGGGTGATAGAAGACGGGGGCCACGCCCTGGCTCTCGAGGGCGGTCAGGACGGCGAGGCGGTCGTGGCGCATTTCAACTCCGCTCATCCCCGCGCACGCGGGGACCCAGTGGTTCGGGCGGTCGGTGAGACCGGTGTCGCCCGAATGCTTATCCCATGGCGCCGGAGCCGTAAAAGGACTGGGTCCCCGCTTTCGCGGGGATGAGCAGAACTTATTGTTTCGCCAGCCCCACGATCCGCTTCACCAGCGCGCTGTCCGGATCGAACAACGGGTCCAGCACCGTGAAATGGTCCAGGCCAGGCAGGGCCTCATAGCGGGTCTGGACGCCCTGCGAGCCCCAGAGATCGGCCATCATCCGTGACTGGCGCAGGAACTCCGGGCTCTCCGCGCCGCCGACGACGCAGTCCAGGATCGTGCCGCCGGGAGTGGAGCCGTTGGGGGCCGGCCAGTGGATCGGGGACAGGGCGGCCGCCTCGGTCTGGTCGAGGCGGAGCGCGATGTTCAGCGAGGTCGGGATCAAGGGCTCCAGGTCGAAGACGCCCGAGACGGCCACGGCGGCCGAGGCGCGTCCTTCCGACAGCATGCAGGCGGCCATGTGTCCGCCGGCGGAATGGCCGAAGACGACGGGGCGGGTTCCGGTCCTGGCGCGCACAGCCTCGACCGCGTCGCGGACCTGGCTGAGGATGCGGCCCAGGCGGACCGAGGGGGCGAGGTCGTAGGATGGGATGGCCAGGCTGACGCCGTTGGCGAGCAGCGCCGGGGCGAGGCCGCTGAACCAGCTCTTGTCCAGCGCCTGCCAGTAGCCGCCGTGTAGGAAGACGGCGACGGGGGCCTCCTCGCCGGCCGAGAACAGGTCCATGACCTCGCGCTCGCCCGGGCCATAGGCGATCTCGACGGGCGGATGGGCCTCGCGGGCGGCTAGGGCCGACTGGCGCCAGCGCTCCATGACGGCGGGATGGCCCGGATAGCGGGCGCGGTTGTTGTACTCGGCCTCCAGGTCCGGGGCCTCGAAATCGATCTCGGCTTCAGGCTTACCCGTCACGCGTCCATCCGCTAGATGAAGCTCCGAACCGCCGGAGAGCCCAGCCATGATGACCGCCATCTTCGTCTTCATCAAATGCGAGCTGGGCCACGCCAATGACGTGGCGGCCGACATCGTGGACAACGTCGAATACGTCTCGGAAGTCTATTCGACCTCGGGCCAGTACGATCTGCTGGCGAAATTCAGCCTGCCCAAGGACCTGGACATCGGGACGTTCGTGACCAAGTCGGTGCAGACCCGGCCTCATATCCGGGACACCTTCACCGTGATCACCTTCTCGCCGTTCCTGCCCAGCGGAGGTTGAGGACATTTCACCTCTCCATCGCCCATCAAGGCGATGGAGAGGACAGACCGCGTCAGCGGTCAGGTGAGGGCGACGCTGGCGGCGGCCGCTCTGAGCTCTGATCACATCCGCCGGCGGCGCCCTCACCTGGTCGTCGCTTCCGCTCCGACCTGTCCTCTCCATTCGCTTGGAGGCGAATGGAGAGGTGAACGCGGCGCATTCCGTACCTGACGCAGCGTCACCCGGAATCGCTGCTAGGGTCTCGGCAGAGGAAACGCGGGGACACGCGCATGACCGATCTCGAGACCTTCCGCGCCGAGACGCGGGCTTGGCTGGAGGCGAACTGCCCGGCCGAGTGCCGCGGCCCGCTGGCCAATGACGAAGACCGGGTCTGGGGCGGGCGGAACCCGACCTTCAGGACCCCGGCGCACAAGCTCTGGATGGAGCGCATGGGCGCGCGGGGCTGGACCGCGCCGGAATGGCCGACCGAATACGGCGGCGGCGGGTTGAGCCGCGAGGAGGCCAAGGTGCTGGCGTCCGAGCTGCGCCGGATCGACGCCCAGATGGCGTTGTCCAGCTTCGGCATCTGGATGCTGGGGCCGGCGCTGCTGCAGTTCGGGACCGAAGAGCAGAAGAAGCGCTTCCTGCCCGAGATCGTGCGCGGCGAGATCCGCTGGTGCCAGGGTTATTCAGAGCCGGGCGCCGGGTCGGACCTGGCGGGTCTGCAGACGCGGGCGGAGGACAAGGGGGACCACTGGATCGTCAACGGCCAGAAGGTGTGGACCAGCTACGCCGACAAGGCCGACTGGATCTTCTGCCTGGTGCGCACCGATCCAGAGGCGCCCAAGCACCTGGGCATTTCGTTCGTGCTGTTCGACATGACTACCCCGGGGGTGACGACCAAGCCGATCACCCTGATCAGCGGCAAGAGCCCGTTCTGCGAGACCTTCTTCGACGACGTGCGGGTGGAGAAGGAGAACCTGGTCGGCACGCTGAACCGCGGCTGGGATGTGGCCAAGGCGCTCTTGGCCCACGAGCGGACGATGATCGGCGCGATCGGCGATGTGGGCGGCCGGCCGCTGGGCCAGGTGGCGACGGGGTCGATCGGCCTGGACGACGAGGGCCGGCTGGACGAGCCGATGCTGCGCGCCCGGATCGCCGAGCTGGAGGTGGACGCCGCCGCCTTCCGCCTGGCCATGGAGCGGGTGGGCGACCAGGTGAAGGCGCGGCAGGTCAATCCCGCCATCGCCTCGATGCTGAAATATTACGGCTCGGAGCTGAACAAGCGCCGCCACGAACTGCTGATGGCGGCGGGTGGCTCGGATGCTCTGGAGTGGGAGAGCGACCGCTCGCGTTACGGGACGGCGGCGCGCGACTGGCTGCGCACCAAGGCCAACTCCATCGAGGGCGGCACCAGCGAGGTGCAGCTGAACATCATCGCCAAACACCTGCTGCAGCTGCCGGGGGCGTAGGACTCCTTCTCGCGCCGTCATCCCCGGCACCCTGTGCCGGGGATCCATGATCTCGGTCGATGGCGGTGCGATGAACCTGAGAGCCGAGGTCATGGATGGCCGGGACAAGCCCGGTCATGACGAAGAGAGAGTTGGGCGATGCCGCTGATCCTGACCGAAGAGCAGACCATGCTGAAGGAGGCCGCGGACGGCTTCCTGGCCGAGAACGCGCCGATCGCGCACCTGAGGAAGCTGCGGGATTCGCGGGACCCCGACGGGGTGTCGCGCGACCTGTGGAAGGCATTCGGCGAGATGGGCCTGGCGGGCGTGATCATTCCCGAGGCGCACGGCGGCTCGGGGCTGGGCGCGGTCGAGGCGGGGGTGGTGGCCGAGGCGCTGGGCCGGACCCTGACGCCGTCGCCCTTCATGGCTTCGGGCGTGCTGTCGGCCAAGGTGCTGATCGACGGCGGTTCGGCCGAGCAGCAGGCGGCGTGGCTGTCGAAGATCGCGGCGGGCGAGGCGATCCTGTCGCTGGCCGTGGACGAGGGGCCGAAGCATGCGCCGGCGAAGATCGCGACCGTGGCCGAGCGGTCGGGCAACGGGTTCAGGCTGAACGGGGCCAAGGGCTTCGTGCTGGACGGCCACATCGCCGACGCCCTGATCGTGGCGGCGCTGACGGAGACCGGCCTGACGTTGTTCCTGGTCGACCCGAAGACGAAGGGGATCGAGATCGAGCGGACGGTGATGGTCGACGCGCACAACGCCGCGCGGGCGACGCTGACCGACGTCGAGGTGGACGCCGACGCCGTGATCGGCGCGGTGACGGCGGCGAGGCGCTGCTGGAAGGCGCGCTGAACCTGGGCCGGGCGTGCGCGGCGGCGTCGCTTACGGGGGCGGGCGACCAGGCTTTTCAGGTCACGCTGGAGTACCTGCGGACCCGCAAGCAATTCGGCAAGCTGATCGGCGAGTTCCAGGCGCTGCAGCACCGGGCGGCGCACCTGTTCTCCGAGATCGAGATCGCGCGGGCGGCCGTCATGGGGGCGCTTCAGGCGCTGGACGCGGGCAAGGAGAGCGCGCCGCTGGCGGTGTCGGTGGCCAAGGCCAAGGCGGGCAAGGTCGCCGAACTGGCGGTGCAGGAGGCGGTTCAGATGCACGGCGGCGTCGGCATGACCGACGAATTCGACGTCGGCCTGTTCATGAAGCGGGTGCGGGTGCTGAACGAACTGCTGGGCGACGCGGGCTTCCACCAGGAGCGGATGGCGAGAAGCCAGGGGTTCTGACAGCCAGTCTCCGTTGGACGGGGCTGGCGCTCCGGGTCCGGCAGGGGCTGGTTCTCACGAAGGACACGAAGAAAGAAAAGCTGCGGAGGGCACGACGGGGCCGACGCCCGTGGCCGCGCGCAGCGCCTTCACTTCCTCGAGGGGGAATGCCTGCGGCGCCTCGCGCTCGGTCTCGTCGTGTTCTTCGTGTGTCCTTGTGCTCTTCGTGAGAACCAGCGTTGTCGGCTTCACCCCTCCACCGTCCCATCGTCGCGCGACGGGGAGGAGACGTGACGCCAGGACCGCGCCCCGCTAAACCTCCCGCACGGGAGACACACCATGACGACGCGAGCCAACGCGCCCCAATACATGCCGGGCTTCGGCAACCACTTCTCCACCGAGGCCGTCGCCGGCGCCCTGCCCGAGGGGCGGAACTCGCCGCAGAAGACGCCGATGGGGCTGTACGCCGAGCAGTTGTCGGGGACGGCGTTCACCGCGCCCAGGACCGAGAACCGGCGCAGCTGGCTGTACCGGCTCAGGCCATCGGCCCAGCATCCGGCCTACAAGCCTTTCAGCCAGGGCAAGGTCCGCTCCGGACCCTTCCACGAGGCGCCGCCCAGTCCCAACCGGATGCGCTGGGATCCGCTGCCGCTGCCGAGCGCGCCGACCGACTGGGTCGAGGGACTGGTCACCTATGGCGGCAACGGCGATCCCGAGGCCGGTCTCGGGACCGGGATACACCTGTATGCGGCCAACCGGTCGATGACGGACCGGGTCTTCTACTGCGCCGACGGCGAGCTGCTGATTGTCCCGCAGCTGGGAGATCACGTTTTTGTCACGGAGATGGGACGTATCGAGGCGCGGCCCGGCGAGATCGTGGTGATCCCGCGCGGCGTGCGGTTCCGGGTCGAGGTCTCCGGTCCCGTGCGCGGCTATGTCTGCGAGAACTATGGCGCGGCCTTCCGCCTGCCGGACCTGGGGCCCATCGGCTCGAACGGCCTGGCCAATCCGCGCGACTTCGAGACGCCCGTCGCCTGGTTCGAGGACGTCGATCGCCCGACCGAGTGCGTGCAGAAATTCGGCGGCCGGCTGTACGCCACGACCTTCGATCACAGTCCGCTGGACGTGGTCGCCTGGCACGGCAACAACGCGCCCTACAAGTACGACACGGCGAAATTCAACACGATCGGCACGGTCAGCTTCGACCACCCGGACCCTTCGATCTTCACGGTGCTGACCAGCCCGTCTGACACGGCGGGGACCGCCAACGCCGACTTCGTGATCTTCCCGCCGCGCTGGATGGTGGCCGAGGACACCTTCCGCCCACCGTGGTTCCACCGGAACGTCATGAGCGAGTTCATGGGGTTGGTGACCGGAGAGTACGACGCCAAGGAAGGCGGTTTCGCGCCCGGCGGGGCGTCGCTGCACAACTGCATGAGCGGGCACGGGCCGGACCAGGCCAGCTACGACAAGGCGGTGGCCGCCCAGCTGAAGCCGGTGAAGATCGAGAACACCCTGGCCTTCATGTTCGAGACCCGGATGCCGATCCGCACCACGGAATGGGCGCAAACCTCGCCGACCATGCAGTTGGACTACGACGACGTCTGGACCGGTTTCGAGAAGGGACGCGTGGAATGAGACGCTTGATCCTCGCGGCGGCCGCGCTGCTGATGACGGCCTGCCAGCCCGGCCCCGCCACGGATGTCCAGGTCCGCCAGCCCTATGAAAGGCCGAACGTCGCGGTTCCGGAGAACGCCACGCCGGCCGAATGCGCCGCGCGGGGCGGGACGATGAGACCGGTGGGACGGGCCCAGTCGATGCAGTGCGTCGTGGCGTACGTCGACGCCGGCAAGCGCTGCACGACGGGCTCGGACTGCCAGGGCGACTGCCGCGTCGAGGACTGCGCCTCCCGGCCGCCGGGCCAGTCGCCTGTCGGCCGGTGTCAGGCGGAGCAGCCAGCCCTTCGGCTGCCACGCGACCGTCGAGAACGGCAAGGCGACGGCGGCGATCTGCATCGACTGAGGCCATGAAAAGCCCCCGCCGCGATGCGACGGGGGCGTCCGAAGCCTTTCGGCCGACCGGTCCTAGTGAGCGGCGCCGGCTCGCTGGAGGGCGAGGTGTTCGGCGTGTTCTGAGTCGTCATGCCGCCGTCGGCGTTGCCGGCTTGCTGCTCGATCTGGTCGGCCTTCTCGTTCAGGGCCCGCTCCTGAGCTTCGTTCGGGGTGGCGGCGGCTTCGGCCTCCAGGGCGTCCGCCTGCTGCTCGGCGGCCTTGTCGGCGGCGCTTTCACCGCAGGCGGCCAGCGAACCGGCGGCGAACAGGGCGGCCGAGGCGATGATCAGTTTACGCATGGGATAGTCCCTTCCTTATTGGAGACGACAGAACGCCACGGCCTAAGGAAGGTTCACGACTGCGTGAGAATTCCGTGACTTACGGCCTAGCTTGCGTCGGCGAAGGCGACCCGGGCGGCGCCCAGGAGGGCGGCGTGCTTGTGCAGGATCACCTGGGTCGGGATGGCGGCCATGTAGTCCTTGAAGCGACCCTTGCGCTCGAAGCGCTCGCGGAAGGGGCTGGCCTTGAGGAAGGGCAGGATGCGGGGGGCGATGCCGCCGGCGATGTAGACCCCGCCGCGCGCGCCGGTGGTCAGGGCGATGTCGCCGGCGACCGCGCCCAGGATGGCGCAGAAGCGAGCGAGCGTGGCCCCGCAGGCGCTGTTCGGATTCTCCAGGGCCTCGGCGGTGATCTGGGCGGGATCGTCGATGTGGGTCTCGCGGCCGTCGATCTCGGCCAGGGCCCGGTGCATGTTCAGAAGGCCGGGGCCGCAGATCAGACGCTCGATCGAGACGCGGTCGTAGCGGCGGCGCAGGATGCGCAGGATCTCGTCCTCGATCGGATCGCCCGGCGCGAAGCAGGCGTGGCCGCCCTCGGACGGCATGGCGATCTCGGTCCATGAGCGTCGCGCGCCAGGGCCGAGACGCCGAAGCCGGTGCCGGGCCCGAGCACCGCGATGGCGGCGTGCGGCTCGCCTTCGGCCGGGCCGCCCAGCGAGGCGAGCTGGTCGGACGGCACCACGGGCGCGCCCCAGGCCAGGGCCTCGAAATCGTTGATCAGGCGCACGGGATCGAGACCCAGGGTCTGGAGTTCGGCCTCGGACACCCGCCAGGGGGAGTTGGTCAGGTCGATCTCGCCGTCGGTGACGGGACCGGCCACGGCGATGACGCCGCCCGAGGGCTTGACCTCGCAGCCGTCGATGAAGGCCTTCACCCCTTCCAGGAAGGTCGGATAGCGCTCGGCGGGGAAGCTGTCGTGGTGCTCGAGCACCGGCCGGCCCTCGATCATGTGGGCGATGGCGAAGCGGGCGTTGGTGCCGCCGACGTCGCCGACCAGCAGGGTCTTGTCCCAGTTCACGGTCATGATCCTCTTCCTTCTACCCGCTCATCCCCGCGAACGCGGGGACCCCGTCCTGTCCAGCTTGACGCTGTTCTTCCGGACAATGTCTCAAACCAAAGTCCAACTCGCACGTCACCCAAAGCACTGGGTCCCCGCTTTCGCGGGGATGAGCGGAACGGGGTGTCGGGTCATGCGTCCACCGCGCGGTCGACCACGTTCGGGTCCGGCGGGGTGTCGGTGTGGCCCGTCGCGCCCATCGGCGGGCCGAAGCAGACCGAAGCCCCCTGTTCGGCCGTCGAGACGGCAGAGCGGAAAGCGGTGAACAATTCGCGGCCGTAGCCCCAGGCCGAGCCCTCGGCGTGGGACTGCGAACGATGGGCGGCGGGGCGGGCGGCCAGATCGCCGACGCCGACGGTGGTCAGGACCCCGGCCTCGGCGTCCAGGCGGATGACGTCGCCGTCGCGCACATGGGCCAAGGGGCCGCCGGCCAGGGCTTCCGGGCTGACGTGGATGGCGGCGGGGGTCTTTCCGCTGGCGCCGGACATGCGGCCGTCGGTGACGAAGGCGACCTTGAAGCCCTTGTCCTGGAGGACCGAGAGCGCGGGCGACAGGCTGTGGAGCTCGGGCATGCCGTTGGCGCGCGGCCCCTGGAAGCGCAGCACGACGACCACGTCTCGATCCAGCTTGCCGTCCTTGAAGGCCTGCAGCGCGTCCTCCTGGGTCTCGAAGACGGCGGCGGGGGCCTGGACGACGCGGTTCTCGGGCTTGACCGCCGAGACCTTGATGACGGCCCGGCCCAGGTCGCCCTGGACCAGGCGCAGCCCGCCGTCCTTCTGGAACGGGTCGGAGGCGGGGCGCAGGATGTCCAGGTCCAGGCTTTCCGACACACCGTCGCGCCAGACCAGTTCGCCGTCGACCAGGGACGGTTCCTGGAAATAGGCCTGGATGCCCTGACCCATGACGGTCGTGACGTCGGAATGCAGGTTCCCGGCCTGGGCCAGCTCGCGCGCCACGAAGGCGACGCCGCCGGCGGCCTGGAACGCGTTCACGTCGGCCGAGCCGTTCGGATAGACGCGAGCCAGCAGCGGGGTGACCGAGCTGAGCTGGTCCATGTCGGTCCAGTCGATCAGCACGCCGGCGGCGCGGGCCATGGCGACCAGGTGGATGGCGTGGTTGGTCGAGCCGCCGGTGGCCAGCAGGGCCACGATCATGTTGACGATCGACTTCTCGGAGACGACGTCGGCCATGCGGCCCTGACCGGTGCGAGCCAGCTCCACCGCGCGTTTCGCGGCGGCGGCGGTGAGCGCGTCGCGAAGGCCGGTCTCGGGGTGGACGAAGGCGGTGGACGGCAGGTGCAGCCCGCCCAGCTCCATCATCATCTGGTTGGAGTTGGCGGTGCCGTAGAAGGTGCAGGTGCCCGGCGAGTGGTAGCTGCCGATCTCGCTTTCCAGCAGGGTCTGACGGTCGACCTGGTTCTGGGCGTAGAGGGCGCGGACGCGGGCCTTCTCGGCGTTGGGGATGCCCGAGGGCATGGGGCCGGCGGGGGCGAAGACGACGGGCAGGTGGCCGAAGGCCAGGGCGCCCATGAACAGGCCGGGGACGATCTTGTCGCAGACGCCCAGCATCATGGCGGCGTCGAAGGCGTCGTGGGTCAGGGCCACGCCGGTGGACATGGCGATCACGTCGCGGCTGAACAGCGACAGCTCCATGCCCGGCCGGCCTTGGGTGACGCCGTCGCACATGGCGGGCGTCCCGCCGGCGACCTGGGCGGTGGCGTCCACCTCGCGCACGGCGTCGCGGATGATTTGCGGGAAGCGCTCGAACGGCTGGTGGGCCGAGAGCATGTCGTTGTAGGCGGTGACGACGCCGACGTTCGGCTGGGCGCCGGACATGGCGGTCAGCTTGTCCTTGATCGGCGCGCCGGCGAAGGCGTGGGCCCAGTTGGCGCAGGACAGCTTGGCGCGGCCGGCGCCCGAGTCGCGCGCGGCGTCCATGCGGCGCAGGTAGTCGGCGCGGGTCGTCCGGGAGCGCTCGACGATGCGGGCGGTGACCTCGGCGACGACGGGGTTGAGCGAGGCGGACATCAGGCCTTCTCCGTCCAGAGGACTTCGAGCGGGACCTTGTGAGCCAGCAGGGCCGCTATCGGGTGGACATCGGGATCAAGCCCGGCCTCGCGTTCGAAGACCTCGCGTTTGCGGGCGCCGGCGAGGGCCAGGACGACCCGGCGGGCGCCCATCAGATAGGGCAGGTTGATGGAGAGGCGCTCCAGCGAGGGCGCCATGCCGTCGCGGCCGGCGGCGACCCCGAACACCGAGGGCTTCAGTTGAGGGCTGAGCAGCGATTTCAGGGCGGGATTTTCGGGGAACATGGAGCAGATATGGCCGTCCTCCCCCATGCCGAGAAGGACCGCGTCGAGGCGCTTGCCCTCAGCGGCCAGCGCGTGGGCGGCCACGGCGGCGGCCCGGTCGACCGTAACCTGGGACGAGTAGAGAGGCAGGAAGCGGGCCTGGACGGCCGGTCCAGCCATCAGCGTCGACTTGAGGAGGGCCGCGTTGGACTCCGGCGACGATTCCGGGACGTAGCGTTCGTCGATCAGGGTGACGACGACGCGCGACCAGTCGAGGTCCGTCGAAGCCATCCGACGGTAGATCGGGGAGGGCGTGGAGCCGCCCGAGCCGGCGAAGACGGCCTTGCCGGTCTCGGCGACGGCGGCCGACAGCGCATCGACGAGGCGGTCGGCGCAGGCCTGGGCCCAGGCCTCGGCGGTAGGAAGGATTTGGATCGGGAAGGCGCTATTCATCGCGCGTGTTCCACGCCCGGCCGGTGCGTTCCAGCAGGTAGGCGGCCTCCGGCGGGCCCCAGGTCCCGGCCTTGTATTCGATCGGTTTCACCTGGCCGTCTGCCCAGGCTTCGGAAACCTCGTCGACCCATTTCCAGGCCTGTTCGGCCTCGTCGCGGCGGACGAACAGGGTGGAGTCGCCGTTCAGGGCGTCCAGCAGCAGACGTTCGTAGGCGATGCGGCGGCGGGGCGGCTTGGCGCGGCGATCGTTCTGGCCCCACGACAGGGACATCTGGATCGGCTGCAGCTGCATGCGCTGGTCCAGGCCCGGGCGCTTGTTCATCACCGACAGAGAGATGTCTTCCTCGGGCTGCAGTTCGATGACCAGGCGGTTGGCCTGCACCTGGCCGCGGTCGTTGTCGAAGATCGAGTGGGGCAGCGGCTTGAACTGGATGACGATCTCGGTGCGCTTCTCGGGCAGGCGCTTGCCGGTGCGCATGAAGAAGGGCACGCCGGCCCAGCGCCAGTTGTCGATGTCGGCGCGGATGGCCACGAAGGTCTCGGTGTCCGAGGGCTGGCCGCGCTCCTGGTCATAGCCGGCGGCGGGCTTGCCTTCGGAGGTTCCCGCCACGTACTGGCCCCGCACGGTGACGCGTTCGGCCTCTTCGTGGGTGATGGGGCGCAGCGAGCGCAGGACCTTGACCTTCTCGTTGCGCACCGAGTCCGGGTCGAGATCGGACGGCGGTTCCATGGCGACCAGGCAGAGCAGCTGCAGCATGTGGTTCTGCAGCATGTCCCGAAGCGCGCCGTATTCGTCGTAATAGGGCCAACGGTCGCCGACGCCGACCGTCTCGCCGACGGTGATCTGGACGTGATCGATCGACAGGTTGTTCCACAGCGGCTCGAAGATGGTGTTGCCGAAGCGGAGCGCGATCAGGTTCTGGACCGTCTCCTTGCCCAGGTAGTGGTCGATGCGGAAGACTTGGCTCTCGGAGAATGCGTCGGCGACGGCGTCGTCGATCTGGCGGAAGGTCTCCAGGTCGCGGCCGACCGGCTTCTCCAGCACCACGCGGTCCTCGGGCTCGGCCAGGCCGGCGGCGCGCATGGCGGTGACGATGCGGGCGTAGAGCGAGGGCGAGACCGCCAGGAAGGAGGTGCACGCCCCGTCGCCGACCTTGTCCTTGAGCGGCTTCAGGCTTTCCGCGGAGGTGGCGTCGACCGCCAGATAGTCCAGGCGGGCCTCCATCCGGGCCCAGGCGTCGTCGGACCAGGCGTCGTCGGCGCGGGCCTTGCCCTCGACGGAGGCGCGCACCCGGGCGACGTATTCGTCGCGGCTTTCTTCGGAGCGGGCGGCGCCGATGATCTTCAGGCCGTCGGGCAGCAGGCCGTCGTGCTCGAGGAAGTAGAGCGAAGGCAGAAGCATCCGCATGGCGAGGTCGCCGCCGCCGCCGAACAGCACCAGGGCCGCCATCCGTGCTCCTTCGCTCGTTGAACCCTTGTCGATGAAGGGTCTTTGGCCGGTTACGCCCGTCCCGCCAACACGTCGGGCCGCGCCTGAAACACCATGTGACGGTCGGGCCGAAAAAGCGAACGGACGCCGGGGGTCAATCCCCGACGTCCGGACGGGTTCCCGAAGCGGGAGCGGAGGTCAGGGGACCTCGGTCACCACCAGCTGGGCCGGGTTCATTCCGCCGCTGTAGACGCCGACCCAGATGTCGTAGACGCCGGACGACGGCTTGGCGAAATAGACTTGGGCGTTCGTGCCGCCGCCGCTGTCGTCGTCGCAGTACCACTCGCCGTCGGGCCCGTTGACCACCAGGGTGGTGTCGTCGCCGGACTCGGTGCGGATGGCCAGCGGAAGCGAGCCGGCCTCGTAGGTGATCTGATAGTCCGGGGCCGAGGCGATCGAGCCCTCGCAGGAGGACGAGACGTTGGAGGCGGCGATGGAGCCACCCGCGGTCAGCGACACCCGGTGCGGGTCAGGCGTGAAGCCGGAGCTGAGATAGACTTCGCCGAAGGTGGCGCGCTGGGAGGCGTCGGGCATGCCGCCCCCCCGCCCCCGCCGCCGCTCGAGTCGTTCAGTTCGGTGACGTACAGGGTCGCGGGCGTCGTGCCGCCGCCATAGGTGCCGACCCAGATGTCGTACGTGCCCGAGCGCGGGTTGTTGTAGGTCACCTGCGGGTTGGTTCCGCCGTTGGAATCGTCGTCGCAGTACCATTGGCCGTCGGGCCCGTTGACCACCAGGGTCGTGTCGGACGAGGCGTTGACGTAGAAATACAGCGGCAGGGAGCCGGCCTCGTAGGTCACCTCGAAATCGGGCGCGCTGGCGATCCGGCCCTGGCAGGGCGACCCCAGGCGCGAAGCGTCGATCGTTCCGCCGGCGGTAAGGTTCACCGAGTAGGGATCCGGCGTGAAGCCAGACGAGAGCCGGATCTCGCCATAGGTGGCGGTGGCCGAAGGATCCTGCGCCAGCGCGGGCGGCGCGGCCACGAGCAAAGCCGCCATCGCGGCGAGTACGGGTCTGACCAGCATTGTCCTGTTCCCCCAGGGTGTTGAACCGCGACGTTGCACCCGCCAGGGTCGCCGGGCAATGGTCCTGCTCGCTCCAGGCGACAAGACTTGGCGGGAGTGGCCGGTTCGCACTACTTGCGGGACATGACCAAGGTCCTGATCATCGGCGCCGGCCATGCCGGCGGAAGCGCGGCGGCCCTGCTGCGGCAGTACGGGCACGACGGCCCGATCGTGCTGGCGGGCCAGGAGCCGGCGGCGCCCTATCAGCGCCCGCCGCTGTCCAAGGCCTGGCTGAAGGGCGAGGCCGACATGGACGCCCTGCTGCTGCGGCCCGAGAGCTTCTACGCCGAGCAGGACATCGAGCTGCGCACGGGCGTGACGGCGACGGCGATCGACCCGGCCGCCCGGACCGTGAGCTTCGACGACGGCTCGGCCGAGACCTATGACATCCTGATCCTGGCGACGGGATCGACGGCGCGGCGGCTGGCGATCCCCGGCGCGGACCGGCCCGAGCTGCTGGAGCTGCGCACGATGGCGCACGCGGAGCGGCTGAAGGCCGCGCTG
>NZ_JBNFOJ010000046.1:0-14613 GCF_057364705.1 Brevundimonas sp. CURTG3B2_SDJG | reverse complement strand
CGGCGGAAGCGGCGGGCCGCCCGGCGCCCCGCCGGCCGACGACGACGAAGACTCCCAGGTGCGCGGCGACGATGGCCGCCGACGATCCCGGCGTTGCGGACCCGGCGGTCCCCTCAAAGATGGAATGTCCCGTGTTCACCGGCGCTCCATGGCACACGGCAGATGAACGCACGCCGACAGAGATCGTACCCCCCGAGGGCCCGGCGTCAGGCCAGGGCGGCGTCGATGGCGGCCGAGACGGTTTCGATGGAGCCCATGCCGTCGACCTCGGTCAGCTTGCCCTGGTCTTCGTAGTAGGGAAGCAGCGGCGCGGTCTGGCGGTTGTAGACGGCCAGGCGGTCCTTGAAGGTGTCCGGATTGTCGTCCGGCCGGCCCTGCTCGGCGAAACGCTTGGCGATCCGAGCCGTCAGAGCCTCGTCGTCGACCTTCAGGCGGACGACGCTGTCGATCTGCGAGCCGCGCTTGGCCAGCATGGCGTCCAGGGCCTCGGCCTGGGCGACCGTGCGCGGGAAGCCGTCGAAGATGGCGCCGCCCGCGGCCTCGGCCTCGGGCAGGCGATCCTCGATCAAGGCGATGACGATCTCGTCGGTGACCAGATCGCCGCGCGCCAGCACGTCCTTGACCTTCAGGCCCAGCTCCGAGCCGGACGCGATGGCGGCGCGCAGCATGTCCCCGGTGGACAGCTGGACCATGCCCCGCGTCTCGACCAGCCGCTTGGCCTGCGTGCCCTTGCCGGCCGCAGGCGGCCCGAACAGGATCAGGTTCATCGCCGCCCTCCCCGAGCGTTCAGATCAGCGACGGGCCGGCGCGGTCGTCCCGCGGCCGCGTCCCCGCAGCTTGGCCTTCTTGATCAGGCCTTCGTACTGGTGCGCCAACAGGTGCGACTGGATCTGGGCGACCGTGTCCATGGTCACCGAGACCACGATCAGCACCGAGGTGCCGCCGAAATACAGGCCGTTGCCGAAGTTGGCGACGACGATCTCGGGCAGCAGGCAGACGGCGGTGATGTAGGCCGCGCCGATCACCGTCAGACGGGTCAGGACGTAGTCCAGATATTCCGCCGTGCGCTTGCCCGGACGGATGCCCGGCAGGAAGCCGCCGTACTTGCGCAGGTTCTCGGCCGTGTCCTCGGGGTTGAAGGTGATCGAGGTGTAGAAGAAGCAGAAGAAGATGATCAGGACGGCGTACAGCACGCTGAACAGCGGCTGGCCATGCTGCATCTGGGCGGTGACGACCGGCAGCCAGTCCATCCACGGCGGCAGGTTCGCATTGGCCGTCATCTGGGCGACCGTCGCCGGCAGCATCAGAAGCGACGAGGCGAAGATCGGCGGGATGACGCCGGCGGTGTTGACCTTCAGCGGCAGGAACGAGCGCTCGCCCCCGGCCATGCGGTTGCCTTCCTGTCGCTTCGGATACTGGATCAGAAGCCGGCGCTGGGCGCGCTCCATGAAGACGATGAAGACGACCACGGCCACCGCCATGGCGGCGATGAACAGCAGCGAGAAGACCGACATCTGGCCTTGCTGGGCCAGGCCGAACAGGCGGGCGACCGTGCCCGGCAGGACCGCGACGATGCCGGCGAAGATGATCAGGGAGATGCCGTTGCCGACGCCGCGGGCGGTCACCTGCTCGCCCAGCCACATCAGGAACATGGTCCCGCCGTCAGCACGGTGATGGTCGAGACGATGAAGAAGATGCCCGGATTGTCGACGAAACCCGGCTGGGCGTTCAGGCCGATGGCGATGCCGCCCGACTGGAACAGGGCCAGCACGACAGTCAGATAGCGGGTGTACTGGTTCAGCTGCTTGCGGCCGCTTTCGCCGCCTTCCTTGCGCAGCTTCTCCCACGGCGGATAAACCGCGCCCAGCAGCTGGACGATGATCGAGGCCGAGATGTAGGGCATCACGTTCAGCGCGAAGACCGCGAAACGCTCGACCGCGCCGCCCGAGAACATGTTGACCATGTCCAGGATGCCGCGCTGGCTGTCCGGGTTCTGGAAGAAGGCCAGGAAGGCCTCGGAGTTGATGCCCGGAACCGGCACATAGGTGCCGATCCGGTAGACCAGCAGGGCCAGGAGCGTGAACAGCAGACGCTTGTGGAGCTCGGTCGCACGCGCGAACGAGCCCATGTTCATGTTTGCTGCGAGTTGTTCGGCGGCCGAAGCCATATGTCGTCACCCCGACTGATCAGAACGCGGCGCATCGGACCTGAAGTCGGCGCTTGCGTCCAGATAGGAGAAGGGCGCCCCCGTGGCGAGGGCGCCCATCAGCTTATTTCTTGGCGGCGGTCCGCTTGGCGCGGGCCGACACCTTGTTGGCGTCGCCCTTCGGAGCCTTGGGAGCCGGCGCCTTGCCCTTGGCGGCGTTGCGCTTCTCGACGCGGGCGGCGGCCTTGGCTTCGGCTTCGATGCGCTGTTCGGTCACGGAGCGCCGGCGGCTTCGATGGCCTTCTTGGCGCCGGCCGAGGCCGACCAGACGACCAGGTTCAGCTTGCCCTTGATCTCGCCGGCGCCCAGCAGGCGGACGCCGTCCTTGACGCGGCGGATGACGCCGGCGGCCACCAGGGCCTCGCCGTTGATCTCGCCCTTGGCGTCCAGCTTCTTGGCGTCGATGGCGTCCTGCAGGCGCCACAGGTTCACCTCGGCCAGCTTCAGCGCGTTCGGGTTGTTGAAGCCGCGCTTCGGCATGCGCATGTACAGCGGCATCTGGCCGCCTTCGAAGCCGCCGATGGCGACGCCCGAACGGGACTTCTGGCCCTTGACGCCGCGACCGGCGGTCTTGCCCTTGCCCGAGCCCGGGCCGCGGCCCACGCGCATGCGCTTCTTGTGGGCGCCTTCGTTCTCGCGGATTTCGTTCAGTTTCATGTGCCTGATCCTTTCGGGTGCTAGCGCCCGCTCAGGGAGCGGACTCGGCGGTTTTCAGTATCTCCCTCCCCATTCGGGGAGGGTGGCCGCGAAGCGGCCGGGTGGGGGCGGCCCTAAAGCAACCCCCGAACGCAATGAAGGGCGGCCTATAGCCGCCCCCACCCGATCACCGCAAGCGGTGATCTTCCCTCCCCCGACGGGGGAGGGAGATTCGCTTACTTCTCGACCACTTCCACCATGTGGTGGACCTTGGCGATCATGCCGCGGACGGAGGGGGTGTCCTCCAGCGTCGATTCACGGCCCACGCGGTTCAGGCCCAGGCCGACCAGGGTGGCGCGCTGATCCGACTTGCGGCGGATCGGGCTGCCGACCTGGCGGACGGTGACGGTCTTCTTCTCGGTCTTGGCCATGATCAGCCCTCGATGGCTTCAGGCGCCGAGGCGCCGTCGTTGCGACGACCCATCAGGTCCGCGACCTTCTTGCCGCGCTTGGACGCGACCTGACGGGGCGAGGACTGGACCTTCAGAGCTTCGAAGGTCGCGCGGATCATGTTGTAGGGGTTCGACGAGCCGGTCGACTTGCCCACGACGTCCTGGACGCCGAGGGTTTCGAGCACGGCGCGCATCGGACCGCCCGCGATGACGCCCGTTCCCGGAGGAGCGGCGCGCATCATGATCTTGCCGGCGCCCCAACGGCCGGCGCCGTCGTGGTGCAGGGTGCGGTTCTCGCGCAGCGGAACCTTGATCATGGTCTTCTTGGCTTCTTCGGTCGCCTTGCGGATGGCTTCCGGCACTTCGCGCGCCTTGCCGTGACCGAAGCCGACGCGGCCCTTGCCGTCGCCGACGACCATCAGGGCCGCGAACGAGAAGCGACGGCCGCCTTTGACCGTGGCCGCGACGCGGTTGATGTGCACCAGCTTCTCGACGATGTCCGATTCCGGACGTCGACGGCGGGAGCGTTGCGGTTGTCGCGGCGATTGCGGTCGCCGCCGCCGCGTTGGGGTTGTTGCGCCATCTGTCGCGTCCCTTAGAAGTTCAGGCCGGCTTCGCGCGCGGCTTCCGCCAGCGCCTTCACCCGTCCGTGATAGATGTAGCCGCCCCGGTCGAAGACGACGTCCTTGACGCCCTTCTCGATGGCGCGTTCGGCGATCAGCTTGCCGATCGCGGCGGCGGACGCGACGTCCGAGCCCTTCTTGCCCTTGCCGCCTTCCAGCGACGAGGCGGCGGCCACCGTGACGCCCTGGGCGTCGTCGATGATCTGGGCCGAGATGTTCTTGTCCGAACGGTAGACCGACAGGCGCAGACGGCCGTTGGCGACCGCCTTCAGGCGACGACGGTTGCGCTCGGCGCGGCGCTTGGCTTGCTGTTGAAGAGAGAGAGCCATGACTTACTTCTTCTTGCCTTCCTTGCGACGCACGGTCTCGCCGGCGTAGCGGACGCCCTTGCCCTTGTAGGGCTCCGGCGGACGCAGCTTGCGGATGACGGCGGCGATCTGACCGACGGCCTGCTTGTCCGAGCCCGAGATCTTGATCTCGGTCTGCTTCGGCACGGCGAAGGTGACGCCGGCCGGCGGGTCGATGTCGACGTCGTGCGAGAAGCCGAGCTGCAGCGACAGCTGGTTGCCCTTCATCGCGGCGCGGTAGCCCACGCCGACCAGCTCGAGCGTCTTGTCGAAGCCGGTGGTGACGCCGGTCACCATGTTGTCGAGCAGGGTGCGCGACAGGCCCCACATCGCGCGAGCGCGCTGGGTGTCCGACCGCGGGGTCAGCGACAGCTCGTCGCCTTCCTGCTTGACTTCGATCTCTTCAGCGACGGTCCAGGTGCGTTCGCCCTTGGGGCCCTTCACCGAGACGGTCTGGCCGTCGAGCGTGACAGTCACGCCCTTCGGCACAGCGATGGTTTTCTTGCCGATACGGGACATCTTAGTAGACCCTGCAGAGGACTTCGCCGCCGACGTTCGCGTCGCGGGCGGCGGCGTCCGACATGACGCCCTTGGACGTCGAAAGGATCGAGATGCCCAGGCCGTTCTTGATCGGCTTCAGGTCGCTGATAGCCGAGTAGACGCGGCGGCCGGGCTTCGACACGCGGGCGATCTCGGCGATCACCGGCTGGCCGTCGAAATACTTCAGCTCGATCTCGAACTGCGGGAACTCACCCGGGTTCTGAACCAGGTTGTAGCCGCGGATGTAGCCTTCGTCCTGCAGCACGTCGAGGACGCGCTGGCGCAGGCGGGAAGCCGGGGTCAGCACCTTGGAACGCTTGCGGGTCGCGGCGTTCTTGATGCGGGCGATCATGTCGCTCAGGGGATCGTTGATCATCATGACTGTATGCTCCCCTTACCAGCTCGACTTCGTCAGGCCGGGGATCTGGCCCAGGTTGCCCAGTTCGCGCAGGGCGATCCGGCTCATCTTGAGCTTCCGGTAGAAGGCGCGCGGGCGGCCCGTCACTTCGCAGCGGTTGCGAATGCGGTTCGGAGCCGAGTTCCGCGGCAGTTGAGCCAGCTTCAGACGCGCCTCGAAGCGCTCCTCCAGCGGCAGGGATTCGTCGTTCGCGGTCGCCTTCAGGGCGGCGCGCTTGTCGGCGTACTTCGCGACGAGGGCCTTGACCATCTCGTTACGGTTTACAGCGGACTTCTTAGCCATTGTGCTCTTCCCTTCCCGCTCAGTTCACGAACGGGAACTTGAACTCGGTGAGGAGAGCCTTGGCTTCCTCATCGGTCTTGGCCGTGGTGCAGACGATGATGTCCATGCCCCACATCTGGTCGATCTGGTCGTAGTTGATCTCCGGGAACACGATGTGCTCCTTCAGACCCGTGGCGTAGTTGCCGCGACCGTCGAACGAGGTGCCCTTCAGGCCCCGGAAATCCTTTACGCGCGGCAGCGCGATCGTGACGAACCGGTCCAGGAACTCGTACATCTGGTCGCCGCGCAGCGTGACCTTGCCGCCGACCACCATGCCTTCGCGCAGCTTGAAGCCGGCGATGGAGTTGCGGGCCTTGGTCGGCACGGCCTTCTGGCCGGCGATCGCGGTCAGATCCTTGAGGGCGGCGGTCGCCTTCTTGGAGTCGGCCACGGCTTCGCCGATGCCCATGTTCAGGACGATCTTGTCCAGCTTGGGCACCTGCATTTCGTTCGTGTAGCCGAACTTTTCCTTCATCGCGGCGCGGATGCGCGACACGTATTCGCCCTTGAGGCGCGGAGTGTACTTGGTGTCGGCCATCAGATGACGTCTCCCGTCGTCTTGGCGAAGCGAACCTTCTTGTCGCCTTCCATGCGGAAGCCGACGCGGGTCGCCTTGCCGTTGGCGTCGGCGATCGCGACGTTCGACAGGTGAAGCGACGCTTCCTTGTTCTTGATGCCGCCTTGGGGGTCAGCCTGGGTCGGGCGCGTGTGGCGCTGGACCATGTTGACGCCTTGCACGACGACGCGGTTCTCGGTCGGCAGGACCTTGAGCACCTTGCCGGTGCGGCCCTTGTCCTTGCCGGTCAGGACGACGACGTTGTCGCCCGATTTGATCTTGGCGGCCATGACTACAGGACCTCCGGAGCCAGCGAGATGATCTTCATGTGGTTCTTGGCGCGCAGTTCGCGGGGAACCGGGCCGAAGATCCGCGTGCCGACGGGCTCGTTCTGCTTGTTGACGATGACGGCGGCCGACTTGTCGAAGCGGATGACAGAGCCGTCCTTGCGCATGATGTCCTTGGCGGTGCGCACGACGATGGCGCGAACAACGTCGCCCTTCTTCACGCGGCCGCGCGGAATCGCTTCCTTCACCGAGGCGACGATCGTGTCGCCCACCGAGGCGTAGCGGCGCTTGGAGCCGCCCAACACCTTGATGCACATGACCCGGCGAGCGCCCGAATTGTCGGCCACCTCCAGGTTAGTTTGCATCTGGATCATGGGATCCGATCCTTTTCTTTACGAAGCCGAGGCAGCCGAGGCGTCCGACAGGACTTCCCAGCGCTTCAGCTTGGACTTCGGGGCGCACTCGACGATGCGGGCCAGGTCGCCGACCTTGAGGGCGTTGGCTTCGTCGTGGGCGTGATACTTCTTGGACAGACGGACGGTCTTCTTCAGGACCGGGTGCAGCAGGGTGCGCTCGACCTTGACGACGACGGTCTTGTCGCCCTTGTCGGAGACGACCACGCCTTCGAGAATTCGCTTCGGCATCTTCGTTTCCTTAAACAGCCGCGCGCTTCTCACGCAGCAGCGTGGAGATGCGGGCGATGTCCTTGCGCACTTCCGAGACCCGGTGGGTCTTTTCCATCTGGCCGGTGGCGGCCTGGAAGCGCAGGTTGAACTGTTCCTTCTTGAGCTTCAGCAGCTCGTCGGACAGCTGGTCGGCGGTTTGCGACCGGAGATCGGCGATCTTGGTCATCAGGCAGCGGCCTCCACATGGGCGATGCCGGCGTCGAGGCGGGTGACCACCTTGGTGCGGACCGGCAGCTTGGCGGCGCCGAGGCGCAGCGCTTCGCGAGCGATGTCGTCCGGCACGCCGTCGATTTCGAACAGGATGCGGCCCGGGTGGCAGCGCGCGGCCCAGTGGTCCACGGCGCCCTTGCCCTTGCCCATCCGGACTTCGGCCGGCTTGCCCGTGACGGGCAGGTCGGGGAAGACGCGGATCCAGACGCGGCCCTGACGCTTCATCTGGCGGGTGATCGCGCGGCGGGCCGCCTCGATCTGACGCGCGGTGATGCGTTCCGGCTCGACCGTCTTGAGGCCGTACGAGCCGAAGTTCAGCGAGAAGCCGCCCTTGGCCGAACCGTGGATGCGGCCCTTGAAGGCCTTCCGGTACTTGGTTTTCTTCGGTTGCAGCATGACTTAGTTCTCACGTCCCCGGTCGCGACGCGGACCACGATCCCCACGGGGACCGCCGCGCTCACGGCCTTCGTTCGAAGACGGACCCGAGGCTTCCTGGGCCCAACGCTTGTCCTGGGCCATCGGGTCGTGCTCGAGCACCTCACCCTTGAACACCCAGACCTTCACGCCGATGATGCCGTACGTCGTCTTGGCTTCGATGAAGCCGTAGTCGATGTCGGCGCGCAGGGTGTGCAGCGGCACGCGACCTTCGCGGTACCACTCCATCCGAGCGATCTCGGCGCCGCCCAGGCGACCCGAAACGTTGATCCGGACGCCCTTGGCGCCCAGACGCATGGCCGACTGCATCGCGCGCTTCATGGCGCGACGGAAGGCGATCCGGCGCTCCAGCTGCTGGGCGATGTTCTCGGCGATCAGCTGGGCGTCGGTCTCGGGCTTGCGGACCTCGACGATGTTCAGGTGAACCTCGCCTTCGGTGCGGGCCGAGATGTCCTTGCGGAGCTTCTCGATGTCGGCGCCCTTCTTGCCGATCACGACGCCCGGGCGGGCGGCGTAGATCGTCACGCGGCACTTCTTGTGCGGGCGTTCGATGATGATGCGCGACACGCCGGCGGCGGCCAGGCGCTCCTTCAGCCACTCGCGCAGCTTCAGGTCCTGGTGCAGCAGCTTGGCGTATTCGGCGCCGCCGGCGAACCAGCGGCTGTCCCACGTGCGGTTGACGCCGAGGCGCAGACCGATCGGATTGACTTTCTGACCCATCAGGCGGCCTCACCGGCTTCGCGGACCACGATGGTGATCTCGGCGAAAGGTTTCAGGATGCGCGACGAGCGGCCGCGAGCGCGGCTCGCGAAACGCTTCATCACCAGGTTCTTGCCCACGTAGGCCTCGGCGACGACCAGGTTGTCGATGTCGAGGTTGTGGTTGTTCTCGGCGTTCGAGACGGCCGAATACAGGACCTTGCGGACGTCGGTGGCGATGCGCTTGCGGCTGAATTCCAGCTCGTTCAGCGCCTTCTGGACCGGCAGGCCGCGGATCGACTGGGCGACCAGGTTCAGCTTCTGAGGGCTGATCCGGACGTTCACCAGCTTGGCGCGGGCTTCGGTCGGGGCGACCCGACGGGGGTTCTTGGTCTGGGCCATCGGTTACTTCCTCTTGGCCTTCTTGTCCGCCGCGTGGCCCGGGAAGTTCCGGGTCGGGGCGAACTCGCCGAACTTCATGCCGACCATTTCTTCCGACACCGACACCGGCACGTGCTTCTGGCCGTTGTGGACGCCGAACGTCAGGCCGACGAACTGCGGCAGGATGGTGGAGCGGCGCGACCAGGTCTTGATCACGTCCTTGCGGCCCGACGTCTGAACGGCGTCGGCCTTCTTGAGCAGATACCCGTCGACAAACGGGCCTTTCCAGGAGGAGCGGGCCATTCTTAGCGAGCCTTCTTCACGTGGCGGGTACGGATGATGAACTTGTCCGTCGCCTTGTTCTTGCGGGTGCGGGTGCCCTTGGTGTCCTTGCCCCACGGCGTGACCGGGGTGCGGCCGCCAGAGGTCCGGCCTTCACCACCACCGTGCGGGTGGTCGATCGGGTTCATGGCGACGCCGCGGACGTGCGGACGCCAGCCCATGTGACGGACGCGGCCGGCCTTGCCGAGGTTCTGGTTCATGTGGTCGGGGTTCGAAACCGCGCCCACCGTGGCCATGCAGCCGTCCAGGACCATGCGCAGCTCGCCCGAGCCGAGACGGATCTGAGCGTAGCCCTGATCGCGGCCGACCAGCTGGGCGTAGGCGCCGGCCGAACGGGCCAGCTGAGCGCCCTTGCCCGGCTTCATCTCGATGTTGTGGATGATCGTACCCACGGGCATCGAGCGCAGCGGCATGGCGTTGCCCGGCTTCACGTCGACCTTTTCGCCGGCCACCACCGTGTCGCCCGCCTTCAGGCGTTGCGGCGCGATGATGTAGGCCTTCTCGCCGTCCTCATAGGTGATGAGGGCGATGAAGGCGGTCCGGTTCGGATCGTACTCCAGGCGCTCGACCGTCGCCGAGGCGAACTTGCGGCGCTTGAAATCGATCTTGCGGTACAGCGTCTTGGCGCCGCCGCCGCGGAAGCGGACGGCGATGCGACCGCCCTGACCGCGACCGCCCGACTTGGTCAGGCCTTCGGTCAGCGACTTCTCGGGACGGCCCTTGTGGAGCTCCGAGCGGTCGATCAGCACCAGGGCGCGGCGGCCCGGCGACGTCGGATTGTAAGTCTTCAAGGCCATCTGATCAGAGCCCCGTGGTGACGTCGATCGACTGGCCTTCGGCCAGCGTCACGATCGCTTTTTGATGTCGACCCGACGGCCATGATGCCGCGGAAACGCTTGGTCTTGCCCTTCTGGACGAGGGTGTTGACCTTCAGCACGTTGACCTTGAACAGGGCCTCGACCGCCGCGGCGATCTCGTCCTTGGAGGCGTTGTCCGCGACGCGGAAGACGACCTTGTTCTGTTCCGACAGGATCGTGGCCTTCTCGGTGATCACCGGAGCCAGGATGGTGTCGTAGTGACGCGCGGTGGGTTGAGCGCCGGCCATTACGCGGCCTCCTTCGCAGAGAAGCGCGCCTCGATGGCTTCAACAGCCGCCTTGGTCAGCACCAGCTTGTCGGCCCGCAGGATGTCATAGACGTTCAGGCCGGCGTTCGGCAGCACGTCGATGTGCGGGATGTTGCGAGCGGCCAGGCCGAAGTTCGTATCGACTTCCGGACCGGCGATGATCAGGGCCTTGGCCCAGCCCAGCTTGCCGAAGGTCTCGCGCAGCGAGGCGGTCTTGGCTTCCTTGACCGAGACGCTGTCCACCACGACCAGGTCGCCGGCCTTGGCCTTCGACGAGAGCGCGTGACGCAGAGCCAGGGCGCGGACCTTCTTCGGCAGCGAGAAGCCGTGGTCGCGGACGACCGGGCCGAACGCGCGCGAGCCGCCGACGAACTGCGGCGCACGGCGCGAACCGTGACGGGCGCCGCCGGTGCCCTTCTGCTTGTACATCTTCTTGCCCGTACGAGAATTCTCGTTGCGGGTCTGGACCTTGTGCGTGCCGGCGCGGCGCTTGGCCAGCTGCCAGTTGACGTAGCGGGCCAGCAGGTCGCCGCGGATGTCGGTGATGCCGAAGACGGCGTCCGACAGCTCAACGTCGCCAGCAGCCTTGCCGTCGAGTTTGATGACCGAGAGTTTCATTACGCTTCACCGCCTTCGACGGTCTCGGCGGCCGGGGCTTCCTCGGCCGGCGTTTCCGCCGGTTGAGCCGCAGCGGCGGCCTTGTTCGACTTCACGCCGCCGGGGAACGGGGCGTCGGCCGGACGGGCCTTCTTCACGGCGTCGCGGATCTTGACCCACGTGCCTTCGTGACCCGGGACGGCGCCCTTGATCAGGATCAGGCCGCGGTCGGCGTCGACGCGGAAGACGGTCAGGTTCTGGGTGGTGACGACTTCCTGGCCGAGGTGGCCGGCCATCTTCTTGCCCGGGAACGTGCGGCCCGGGTCCTGACGGTTACCCGTGGAGCCGTGCGAGCGGTGCGAGACCGAAACACCGTGCGTGGCGCGCAGACCGCCGAAGTTCCAGCGCTTCATGGCGCCGGCGAAGCCCTTGCCGATGGTCTCGGCCTGGACGTCGACCTTCTGGCCGGCGACGAAGTGGTCGGCCGAGAACTCGGCGCCCACGTCCATCATGGCGTCCGCATCGATGCGGAACTCGGTGACATAGGCCTTCGGCTCCACTTCCAGCTTCGCGAAAGCTTCGCGTTGAGCCTTGTTGGTGTTCTTGGCCTTCTTGGTGCCAGCGCCCAGCTGGAGAGCGACGTAGCCGTCACGCTCCTGGGTACGTTGGCCGACGACTTGGCAGCCGTCGAGCTGCAGCACAGTGACCGGAACGTGCGCGCCGTCATCGGCGAACACGCGGGTCATGCCCAGCTTCTTGGCGATCACGCCCGTGCGCATCGGATCCCGCCTCTTTCTCGATTAAATCTTGATCTCGACGTCCACGCCGGCGGACAGGTCGAGCTTCATGAGCGCGTCCACGGTCTGCGGGGTGGGGTCGACGATGTCGAGCACGCGCTTGTGCGTGCGGATTTCAAACTGCTCGCGCGACTTCTTGTCGACGTGCGGCGAGCGGTTCACGGTGAACTTTTCGATCAGGGTCGGCAGCGGAATCGGACCGCGAACGGTCGCGCCGGTGCGCTTGGCGGTGTTGACGATCTCGCGCGTCGAAAAGTCGAGGACGCGGTGATCGAAGGCCTTGAGCCTGATGCGGATGCTTTGATCCATATCGCTAGCTATTCCCAAGCAGGCGAACCTGCGTCCCTGTGAACCATTTCAAAGACCGGAGTCTTCAGGCCGAGAGGCCTTCAGAGTACGCACGTCCGCAAAAACGATCGGCCCACGCAGGTCACCCGCGAAGGCCGTTGAAGTCCCAAGAAGCTGCAAAGAACAGGCACTCAGGTCGTTCCTGCGAACCGCGTCTGCACCCGGAGGTGCACAGCCGGTCCAACAAGAGTGCGCGCTTATGCCGATTGAGTCCCTGCGCGTCAAGCGGCGAAAACGTGGCGGAGCCTCATTCCGGTCGGACGGCGGCGGCGTCCGCGGCCACAGCTTCGACGGCTCCTTATAGTGGGTCGGAATAATGGGTCGGACGGGCGCGCCGATGCGGCGGCCGCGCGGGTGACGGAATCAGTCCCTTCCGCCCCTCACCCAGCCAGACCGCCGAGGACGCGGCCACGGTCGTTCCTGACGCGCCGTTCAGGCCGCGCCGCGATCCCTCCCCGGTGTTGCCGCACAGGCGCCACAATGCGTGACGGTTTCGCAACAGAGCTCGCAAGCCGCTGTTTTATGACACCTTTGTAATAGCCGGGCTTGGCCAGGCGCTGATAGGCCGCCGGTCCGCAGCGCGACTCCCCGCGCCGCCCAACGGAAAAAAGAACAACAATGAAGTCTCTCTTCCTCGCCACCGCCGCCGTCGCCGCCTTCGCCGCGGCCCCCGCCCTGGCGCAGTCGGGCCCGGTCGGCTCGGTCGGCGTCTCCTACTCGAACAGCGAAGTCGAACTGGGCGCCGCGTCGGCTGACAGCGACGACTATGCGATCGACGGCGTGGTCGCCGTCGACGCCTTCTCGGGCTGGACCGCCACCTTCGCCGGCACGGTCAGCCACAACGACGACGCCAACGAGACTGGCGTCGCCGGCACGGCCCACCTGACCCGCATGGCCGGCTCGGACCTGCGCTACGGCGGCTTCGTCGGCGCGGCCGACCTGGGCGACGAAACCGCCTGGACCGTCGGCGGCGAAGTCCAGAAATACCTGGCCAAGGCCACCCTGACCGGCTCGCTGGCCTACACCAACGTCGATGACCTGGACCTCGACGCCTGGACCGTCGGCGGCGACGCGGCCTTCTACGTCATGGAGAACCTGCGCCTGAACGCCGGCGTCAGCTACTCCAACGTGGACGCCGGCGGCGCTGACGCCGACCTGTGGACCTACGGCGCGGGTGCCGAGTACGAGATCCAGAACACCCCGTTCTCGGTCGCGGCCGGTTACACCCGCGGCGACGTCGAGGACGTCACCATCGACACCTGGACGATCGGCCTGCGCTACAGCTTCGGCGGCGGCCTGCAGGCGCGCGACCGCGCCGGCGCCGGCCTGACCGGCTCGGGCGTCACCAGCATCCTGGGCGCGCTGTAAGCTCGGCGATCCTGTTGACGAACGAAGCCCCGGCGGAGCGATCCGCCGGGGCTTTTTCGTGGTTGGCGCCTTCGCGCAAGGCCGACGGCGGACAAGGAAAAAGGCCCGGGGGGTTCCACGCTCCCGGGCCTTCTCCGTCATCAGCGGCTGCAGGGGTCAGCTGCCGATGCGAATGTCCCCGCCGCCCATGATCGAGCGGCTGACCGAGCCCGTGGCGCGGGCGATGGTCACGTCGCCGCCGCCGACGATGGAGACGTCGACGTCTCCGGCCACGCCGCCGAAGGCCACGTCCCCCGAGCCGGCGATGCTGATGCTGACGTCGGCGAGGTCCCGGCGCGCACGTCGACGTCGCCCGAACCGCCGATCGACACATCCATGGGGCCGTCCAGGCGGGCCACCACCACGTCGCCCGAGCCGCCGATCGCGATGTCCAGGTCCCGCGTGCGCCGGCGCTCACCGATCCCGAACCGCCGATGGCGACCTCCAGGCCATTGGACGTCCCCGCGCGGATGTCGCCCGAGCCGCCGATACTCAGCGACATGGGGCCGTCGACGTTGGCGACGTCCCAGCGGCCGCAGCCGCCGTGGCCCAGCTCCAGCGACCGGGCGCCCCGGCCGACCGAGCCGTAGATGGCGCCCGAGGCGGCGACGTCGACGTTGCGCGGCGTGCGGATGACGATCAGCGGGCGTCGGCCAGGTTGACGCGGCCGATCCCGCGGACCTCGGCCCAGGCGCCTTCGCCGGCCGGTCGGCCGCTCGGACCGTCATGGCATTCGTTGATGTGTCCCGCCAGCCGCCGAACCAGCCGCCGCGGCGGCGCAGGCCGCCGTTGACGCGGATTTTCGTCGCCATCGCGGCTGACCTCGACGCGGGGCAGGCGCGACGAGCCCTGCTCGACCTCGACGGCGACGTCGGCGCGGTCCTCGACGATCACGGCCACTCGGGCCACGGCGTAGCGAATCTCGACATTGGGCTCCTTGGCCAGGGCCGGAGTGGCGGCCGCGCGGCGGCGAGGGCGACAGCCGATACGGCGGTTGCGATGGCGATTTTCATGGGGACCTCCCTGTCCGGTATGACGGGAAGGTGCGGCCGCGCCCGGCTCAAGTCACTTTAATCGAGCATGACCCGTTGTAAGGAGAGCCGCGAAGCCGTCCCGGCGAGCGTCGAGCCCTCGCCTGTCTGGAATTCAGCGCGCAGCGCGCCGGCCCCGTCCGCCGCGCCGCGACCTCGGGCTCCGAATC
>NZ_JBNFOJ010000045.1:0-14814 GCF_057364705.1 Brevundimonas sp. CURTG3B2_SDJG | reverse complement strand
CGACGCCGAAGTCTCGCCGCAGGGCGTCGTGGACCACGCGGGCCGTGTGGACGACGCGGTCGGTCGTGACCAGCTCCGGGACCTGGGCCAGCGGGGCGTGGATGGTGACCAGGCAGGCGCGCAGGTCGCGGGCGGTCAGCATCCATCACCGGGCCGCGGACGCCGGCGAAGGGGGCGTCGGCGGTCAGTTCGGCGATGAACTCCGTGTGGCCGGGGAAGCGAAAGCCGGCGGCGTACAGCGGCGCCTTGGCGATGGGGGCGGTGACCACGCCCGAGGCCTCTCCGGACAGGGCCAGGGCGACCGCCTCCTCGATCCAGTCGGCGACCGGTCCGGCGTTGCCGGCCGCGGGGACGCCGGGCGTGACGGGGGCGGGCAGGGGGCGCTCCAGCACGGGCAGGGCGCGCGCGAAGACGGCCTGGGCGTCGCTCAGGGAGGGGACGGCCTGGACCGGAACGCCCTGCCTGCGCATCAGGGCGGCGTCGCCCACGACCGCGAAGACGGGGCCGCCCTCGGCCTTCAGGGCGATCCAGGCTGCGGCGATGATCTCGGGCCCCACGCCCGCCGGTTCGCCCATCGACAGGGCGAGCGGAGCGGCGGCGGGGCCGGTCATCACTTCATCTCGATCAGGGCGTCCTCGCGCAGGTCGCGCATGTAGCGCCGGCCCAGCGTCGCCAGGTTCTGGCGGAACAGCGCGTTCTCGACCTGGCGGGGGTCGGGCGCCTCGGCGCCGCCGACGCGGCGACCGCACACGGCCAGCAGGTGCACGCCCAGCGGCGTGCGCACCGGCGAGCTGACCGAGCCGATCTCGGCCGAGCGGGCGACCTGCTGGAACTGCGGCGCCAGGTTCTGCACGTCCGACTCGCCCAGGTCCGAGCCCAGCAGCCCAGCCTCCGACGTCGCCCGGCCCAGCATGTTGTCGCACGTCAGCTGCGGCCGCAGCGCCTCCAGCCGCTGCGTCGCCGCCGCGACCTGCCCCTCCGTCGCCGTCTCCGGCAACTCCACCATCACCTGCTTCATCGACACCAGGCTGGTCGAAGCCCCATCCCGCTTGTCGCGCATGTAAATGATGTAAACCCCGCCCTCCACCGGAATTGGCCGCGACAGCTGGCCGGCTTGAAGCTGGTCCAGCGCTGTCTGGAGAGCCGGCGGGACGCTGCCTTCCACGACCCAGCCCGCGTCACCGCCGCGCGTGGCGGAAGGGGCGGCTGAGAACTGCTGGGCCACCGCCTGAAAGGGTGCGCCCTGAACCATCTGGGCTACCAACTGGTTGGCGCCGTTCAGTGCAGCCTGCTGTCCCCCGACGCGATTGGCCTCGATGTAAATCTCGCCGATCAGATATTGCTTCTTGGACGCGGCTTCCGAGGCTTGGCGCAGGGCCGCCTCGACGGCGCCCCGGCTGACCGCGCGCGGCTTTGGAAACGGCCGCCAACCAGTTGCGACCAGCCGATCTGAGTGCGGAGCTGTTCACGGAAGGTCGCCGGCCGGATGCCGCCCTGGGCAAGGAATTGCAGATAATTCTCGGCGGTGGTGCCCACCTCCTGGGCCATCTCCGAGATCTCGCGGTCGACTTCCTCGTCGGTGACCCTGAGGTCCTCGTACTTGGCCAACTCCTGGTTTTGCAGACGCTCGTCGATCAGGGCGTTCAGCGCCTGCTGTTGGATCGCGGGGATGTTCTCCTGGGTCGGTTGAACCTGGGTCATCGCAATCAGCAGCAGCATGCGCTGGCGCAGGTCGAAGCCGGTGATGACGCTGTCGTTGACAGTGGCGAGGACGCCGTCCGCCATCTGGAACTCGGGCGACGCCGCGGGAGCCTGCGGCGGGGCCTGCTCGGCGGCGGGATTCAGCGTCCCCGCGGCGGTTGGAGCGGTCTGGCCCGGAGCGGTCTGGGCCACGGCGGCGCCCGCCATGAGGGCGGCCATGGCCACGCCCGTCAAGTAACGCTGAAAACGCATATCAGTCCTGGTTCCTCAAGCGGCGCAGTCGTCGAACCGACTGCACAGTTCCCCCCGCACACGCCGAGTCGCGCGTCGGTCAGCGCCCGTCGCCCTGTCCATAACCTGTAGCGCCGAAAGTGGCGAGGGTTAGGCGGACATAGGGGCCTTCCGACGGCCCTGACGGCCGGACGCTGGTGTTGTCACGCCGCCAGCCCAATTCAAACCGGAGGCAGTCGTCGTCGAACAGCAGGCCTACTTCCGAGCGGGTGATCAGGTCGCGCTCCATGTCGACGATGCCGGCCGCCGCCACGCCCCAATTGCCGTAGACGAACTGCTGGCCCGCTACTTGGACGAACTCGTAGTTGCGGTTGTTGGGACCGCTGAGCGGGTTGGAGCGGTCGACGATGTAGCTGGCGGTCGCTAGGTTCCGGGCGCCCAGCGGCCGTCGATGGCCACCTCGGCGCGGCGCACGTCGCCCGAGGAATCGATGGTGGCGTGGCCCCAGCCCCGGATGCGGTCAGACGGCGAGAATGTCGCCTGCACCACCCAGTCCGAGGTGTCGGCGGCCAGGCCCGAGGGGTCGTAGAGCTGGCTGGGCGCGTCGGGCACGGGGGCGAGATAGGACGGCTCCTCGGCGTCGCGCAGGCTCCTGCCGACGAATAGGCTCGCCTGCCGGCCCTCGTCCCAGCGAAGGGTGGCGCGCGCACCCGCCGTGAAACGCAAGCCGCCTTCGTAGAGATCGTAGCCTGGGAAGCGGTCGATGCGGAACAGCGAGCTTTCGTCGAGCTCCAGCGTCTGGCTGTCCTCATTGGGTATGCGCGGATCGAGGTCCGGGTCGGTCGAGATCGACAGCTGGGCCATCGGCTCCAGGATCAAGTCGGCGCCGTCACCCAGGCGGCGGATCAGCGGATAGCTGATGTCCAAGCCCGCCGTGACGCGGCTGCGACCGATGGAGTCCTCCGACAGTCCCAGCGAAGGCGGCAGGTCGGCGACCGAGTACAGGTCCGCGCGAAGATCGACGAAGGGCTCCCAGCGGATTCCCATCGGCGAGATCAGGGCCCGGCGCCACTCCGCCTGCGCCGAGATCCGGCGGCTGTCGACGCCGGGCAACCCCAGGGTCGACCCTGGAGGAAGAATCGGCGGACTGAGGACGGGGCTGCCCACATAGTCGTCGCGGAACAGCGAAACCGCGCTGCCGCGCAGACGCAGCCGCCCGCCGAACACCGGCCGGCTCGGTTCCCAGCGCGCTTCGATCAGCGGGGCGACGTAGGGAAGTTCGCCGTCGCGTTCGAACACGTTCAGCGCGGGAGTGGAGAAGTTGAACTCCTTCACCCGCAGGCTCTGCAGGGTGAAGGCGGCGATCGAGACGTAGGACCGCTCGGTCTGGCGCTCGGCGTACAACTGACTGATCAGCCGGCGCTCGTCACCGTAGTAGAGGCCGTTGTCCTGATAGGGCGTGCGGACGTCGTAGCGGTCGAACAGGGTCTTGTCCGAAGTCCGTTCGGCCGTGAAGCCCCAGCGCCAGGGTCCCTCGGGATCGAACCGGCCGTATCCCAGGAAATAGCTGCGGTTGGTGCGGTCGCCGAATTTGACGTCGTTGTCGATGACGCCGTCGCCGTTCACGTCGAAATCACCGAAATTCCGCTCGTAGGTGTAGCCCCCGCGCAGGACGACCGTGCCGTCCGCGAAGCGGCGGCGCCACTGCAGGTTCAGGAACGGCATGACGTCGGTGTTGATCTGCGGGCTGAAAAGCCAGTCTTCCGAGGGCGAGATCACCTGCAGATAGGGGACTTCCAGGCTGAACCCGCGGCCCTGGTCATAGCTGGGGATCGGCACCAGGAAGCCCGAGGCCCGTTCGACGGTCGGGTCTGGATGGGCGAAGACCGGCAGGTAGAAGACCGGCACGCCGCCGACCCTGAAGACGGCGTTGCGGTACAGGATCGCGCGCAGGTCCTCGTCCTGGATCACCTTTTCGGCTTGGATCGAGATGCTAGGCTGCTGGGGGCGGCCCTCGGCGTCGCAGATCGGGCAGGGCGTGAATAGGGCGTAGTTCAGCTCGTTGACGTTCTCGCTGCGCCGTACCGCGGTCGCGGCCATCAGGCTGGCGCCGTTGCGGAAGCGCGTCGCGAAGTCGACGGCCACCCCCGCCTTCAGATTGGAATCCAGTTCCAGATGGCTGGCGAAGACGACATTGCCGTCGGGATCGACGAACTCGACGTTCCGGTCCGCCGTGGCGACGCCCTGGCGAAGGTCGTAGCTGACCTCGCCGGCGCGGAGCGTGGCGTCCCGGAATCGCGCGAAGACCCGTTCGGTCTCACCGGTGGCCGTGATGACGTCGCCCGCCCGGGTCGTCGAATCGGCCTCGATGTAGGCGGCGCCCGGCGCAAGCCCGTCCGTTCCGGGAGGCTGTGGAACCGTGACCGTCGGCTCCTGGGGCGTCTGGGCCGCGGCGGCTCCGTTCCAGGCAGCCAGCGCCATCGCGGCCGCCCCGGCCAGAAGCCGGAAGCGTAGGGCCGCCGTACGGGGCGCGCGGACATCACGCTGCATTCAGGGTCACTCGGGAAGGCGGACAGGAAGGAGGGACGGATCGCTTAGCCGTCCTCGGTATAGAACAGCAAGGTGAACGCGGCGAGCGCCGTCAGCAACGGAGGAAGCCAGGCCGCTAGCCAGGCCGGAATGACTTCCGCGGAGCCAAAGGCCGATGCCGCCTGGTTCACGAAGAAGAAGGCGAAGCCGAGCACGACCGCCGCCACGCTCATCCGGGCGAGATCGCCCAGACGCATCAGCCGGAGCGAAAAGGCGGCGGCGAGAATCGACATCGCCGCGAACATCAACGGCGTCGCCAGAAGCTGCTGAAGCCTCAATCGATAGGCGGTGGTGGAGAAGCCCGCGGCGTCCACCCGGGCAATCTGGGCCGGCAAGACCCAGAACGAGGTGGACTGCGGCCGGGCGAACCGTTCGAACGCCTCGTCGTCGGCCAGGCTCGAGGGCAGGTCGAGGGTGGCGTAGCGCACGGCACGCTGGCCGATCTGAGCGCCGGTGGCGTCGACCAGCCGCCACCGTCCGGCGCTCAGTGAAGCCGAAGCCGCGTCGATGCGTTCGGAGAAGGTGCGCAGGCCGGCGCCGTCGTTGGTGTAGATGAAGAAGGTCACGCCCAGCAGGCGGGCGTTGGCGCGATCCTGGCGCGCGGCGCGGATCACCATCTGGCGCGTGTCGTCGCCTTCCCGGATCCACACCGCCTGAGGCCCGTCGCCTGCGGTGGCGGATCCCGAAAGCCGGGTCCGTTCGCGCTGGAACAGACCATCCGCCGCGGAGGCCGCCGGCCCCAGGACGGTCACGGTGGCCACGCCGAAAAGGAAGGCCGCGCCGGCCGCGGGGAGAACGAAGCGCCACGCCGAGATTCCCGCCGCCCGCATGGCGATCAGCTCGCTGCGCCGATTCAGTCCGACGAAGGCGGCCAGGGTGCCGAACAGGAAGACGAAAGGCAGAAGCTGAACGATCACCTGCGGCGACTTCAACAGCATCAGACCCAGGATGCGGACGCCGGACAGATCGATGTCCGAGCCGAGGCCGCGGGAAATCTCGACGAAATCGATCAACATGATCAGGGCCGAGATCACGCCCAGGGCCACAGCCAGCGCCCGCGCCTGCTGGACCAGGACGTAGCGCTCGATCCGGCCGAGCCGCAGCCACGGGACGGGCAGGGAGGCGCGACGATTCACGCGAACCTCGCCTTCAGGCGCTCGTAGGCCGGCCAGACCCTCCGGCGGCGCGGCTTGAGCGCGCGGAACAGCAGGCGCAAGGCGATCGCGGAGGCGGCCAGCGGCAGCAGATACTGGAAGATGTTCAGCCAGCCGTTCCAGGCGCTGGCGGCGACGACGCCGTAGCCGACGATGCGGACCACCAGGAAGGCGGCGGCGGCCTTGGCGATGCGCAGGCTGTAGCCGGTCCGGCTGAATTGTCCGCCCATGATCGCGGTCAAGGCCATGGCCATCGCCATCAGGGCGTAAAGGGGCGCGGACAGGCGCGAATGGCCCTCGGCCATGAGCTCGCCGGCGCTCCCGACTCGCTCCAGGTCGCGCGGAGAGGGGTCGAACAGCTGCGGCAGGTACAGATCCGCGGGCTTGTAGCGGATGGTGTCGGTGACCTCGGCGTATCGTCCCAGGGGCACGTCCTGGCGGCCGAAGGACAGATACTCCAGCACGCCTCGGCTCGAATAGCGTTGCCACGATCCGTTGATCAGTGTGACCACGGGTTCCCCGTCGATGCGCGAGAAGCGCGCCTCAGCCGCGTCCCAGGTGGTCACCCGGTCGCCCTCGGTCTGGTAGATGAAGACGTTCTTCAGCAGACCGTTCTGCTCGATCTGCTGTACGTAGACGGTGAGACCCTCCGGGCCCTGGACGAAGCGCCCTTCCTCAACCAGCAGGGCGGCGAGATCGGTGCGCACGGCGAACGCCTCGGCCCGCGCCTGACGCTGGGACCAGGGCTGGACGACGGTGGTGATCACCAGGGTGGCCAGGGCCGCGATAGCGGCTAGCCGGACTGCGGGACGGATGGCCGACCAGCGCGTCACGCCGGAGGCGAAGATGGCCGTCAGCTCCTGCTCGCGCTGCAGCCGGGTCAAGGCGATCAGAGCCCCGACGAACAGGCCGATGGGGATGATGACGGCCAGCAGCTGGGGCACCGCGAGCAGGGTCAGCTTGACCATGACCCAGACGCTCTGGCCGCGTTCGACGATGATCTCGAGCTGGTCGAGGCTCTGGCTCAGGATGCCGATTCCGGCCAGCGCGGCGCACGCTCCGATGACGGGGCGGGCGATCTGGCGGAAAAGATAGCCTTGAATCAGCGTCATAGATGGCAGGAAATCGCCCGTTGCAGGCGGCGGCGAGGGAGCGCATCTAATACACACCCGAATGCGCCGGTGAAACCGCGCGCGCAATCCCTTCATCAAAGTCCGGGGCGTACATCCCGGCGGGAGCAGTAAATGAAGATCGAGTTCGTCGCGTCGGCCGCCGCCGCCGAGGTCCTGGCCGTCCTGGTGCACGAGGGGCGGACGTTTGGCAGGTTCCGGCGCGACCGTGGACGCCGCGACCTCGGGCGCCCTGACCAAGGCGATGACGGCCAGCCGATTCACCGGCGGCTCGAACAGCACCCTGATCGTGGCCGCCCCGGCCGGCGTCGACGCCGCCACCGTGGTGCTGACCGGCGCGGGCGAGACCGGCAAGTTCGACGACCTGGCTTTGGAGGCCGCCGCCGGCGCCGCCTATCACGCCGTCAAGTTGTCGGGCGCGACCTCGCTGACCATCGACGCCTCTCACCTGTCGGCCGACCAGGCCGCCCGGGCCGCCTTCGCCGCTCGCCTGGCCAGCTACCGGTTCCTGAAGTACCGCACGACCCTGAAGCCCGAGAAGACGCCGTCGATCGAGGCCATCCGGGTGGTGGCCGGTGACGTGAAGGCCGCCGAGGCCGCCTACAAGGCCTATGCGCCGGTCGCCGACGCGGTGGAATTCTCTCGCGATCTGGTCAGCGAGCCGGCCAACGTCCTGTATCCGGAGGAGTTCGCCAAGCGCGTGAAGGGCTTGGAGAAGCTCGGCCTGGAGGTCGAGGTCCTCGGCGAGAAGGAGCTTGAGAAGCTGGGCTTCCGCACGCTTCTGGCCGTCGGCCAGGGCAGTGTGCGCGATAGCCAGGTCGCCATCATGAAGTGGAACGGCGGCAAGAAGGGCGACCAGCCCATCGCCTTCGTCGGCAAGGGTGTCTGCTTCGACACCGGCGGCATCTCGATCAAGCCCGCCGACGGGATGGAGGACATGAAATGGGACATGGGCGGCGCCGCCGCCGTGACCGGCCTCATGCACGCGCTGGCGGGCCGCAAGGCCAAGGTGAACGCCGTCGGCGTCATCGGCCTGGTCGAGAACATGCCCGACGGGAACGCCCAGCGCCCCGGCGACGTGGTCATGTCGTTGTCCGGCCAGTCGGTCGAGGTGCTGAACACCGACGCCGAGGGCCGCCTCGTCCTGGCCGACTGCCTCTGGTACACTCAGGAGCGCTTCAAGCCGAAATTCATGCTGGATCTCGCGACCCTGACCGGCGCGATGATCGTGGCGCTGGGTCTGGAGTACGCGGGCGTCTTCTCGAACTCGGACGAACTGGCCGAGAACTTTCTGGCCGCCGCGCCCAAGGTCGGCGAGAACGCCTGGCGCATGCCGATCCCGGCCGCCTACGAGCGCCACATCGACACTCCGATCGCCGATGTGAAGAACACCGGCAACGGTCGCGCCGGCGGTTCGATCACCGCCGCCCTGTTCCTGCAGCGCTTCACCAATGGAACCCCATGGGCCCACATCGACATCGCGCCGACGGCCTGGGTGAAGGACAGCCGCAACCCCACCGTGCCGGACGGAGCCGTGGGCTGGGGCGTGCGCACCCTGGATCGGATGGTTCAGGATTCCTACGAATCCTGATCCGGCCGTGACCGCCGGCAAGCCCGAGATCTGGTTCTACCACCTGGAGCGCTCCACGCTGGGTCAGGTGCTGCCGGGTCTGCTGGAGAAGACGCGCGAGCGGGGATGGCGGGCGATCGTCCGGGCCGCCGACGCGCGTCTGCTGGACGAGATCGACGAGCGGCTGTGGACGTATCGGGAAGACAGCTTCCTGGCGCACGGCCGCGCGTCCGATTCCTACTCGGATCGGCAACCGATCCTGTTGACGGAATCGCTCGAGAACCCGAACGCCGCTCAGGCGCTGTTCATCCTGGACGGGGCAGAGCTTGGCGATACGGAGAGCCTGGAACGATGCTTCATCATCTTCAACGGACGGGACGAGGCCTCGCTGGCCGGCGCGCGGACGCGGTGGAAGGCGTTGAAGGACGCGGGGGCGAACCTGGCCTATTGGAAGCAGTCGCCCGAAGGCCGCTGGGAAAAGGCGGCCTGATCCTGCTGGCGGCGCTGGCCGCCTGCTCGACCCCAGCTTCGGACGCGTCGGCGCCGCGCACCGTCGAGGCGGGCCAGCTGAATCAGCCCGTCGGCACTCACAACCCGCAGAACCCGACCGCCGACCTCTGCCGGGCCGGCGAGATGCAGTGGCTGGTGGGGAAACCGAAGACCGAGATTCCCGTTCCGGTGGATGTGGTCAATCGCCGTGTGACGTGCACAAACTGCCCGGTGACCGAGGACTTCTCGCCGTACCGATTGAACATCTTCTTCAACGCCCAGACCCAGATCGTCGAGCAGGTCCGCTGCGGCTGATCGAACCCGAGGAGACGAGCCGATGAAACTCCAGATGCTCAGCCTGGCCGCGGCCGGCCTCTTGGCGGCATGCGCCCCGACGCAGGGCGACGGTTCGCCGACGCCGCCGACCGACGATCCCAGCCAGTGCAAGGTCGGCCAGTACCAGCGCTTCGTCGGCCAGAACCGCAGCCAACTGCCGGCCAAGCCGGACGGCGAGACCTGGCGGGTCACCTGCACCACCTGTCCGATGACGATGGACTACAACCCCACGCGCCTGAACATCCTCTACGACGAAGCGACCGGCGTGATCCGCGAGGTCAAATGCGGTTGATCGCCCGGACCATCGTGACGTTGGCCGCCGGAGCGCTGGCGATTTCCGCCTGCGCTCCGGTAAGTGCGCCGCCAGCCGGCGAAGGTCCCGACCGGTGCGGCGCGGCGGCCGCCCGCTCTCTGATCGGCTCCCATGTCGGAGCCGTGGACTTCGCGCCGGGCGCGAACGTGCGGGTGGTCTGCACCACCTGCCCGGTGACCTATGACCTGCGGCCGGACCGGCTAAACGTCCGTTTCGACCAGGCCACGGGAATCATCAAGAGCGTCGACTGCGGCTGACCCTTGGCGGGACCCTCCAGGCGCGTAGGATGAGGCGCCAGGGCAGGGGAAGACGATGCGCATCATCTTGATGGCCGGAGCCGCGCTGGGCGCGGTCATGATGGGGCCGGCCGCGGTCGCCGACGCGACGGCGGACCGCGCGGCCCGCGACCTGATCGAGCGGCCCCAGGTCTGCGGCCCGGCCGGAACGGTCGAGACCGGCGCGCCGATCACCTCCATGGTGATGGTCGACGGCTTTGGGACCGGCGGGTTCGCGGTCGACACCGTCGACCCGGAGGCCCAGGCCTGGTTCGACCATGGGGTGCGCCTGCGCTGGGCGTTCGAACATTCGGAATCGGTGCGGGCGTTCCGCAAGGCCCGGCTGCTGGATCCGACCTGCGGGATGTGCGCCTGGGGCGAGGCCTGGGCCATGGGCCCGAACCTGAACGGCGGGGGCGGCGACGACGCGACCCAAGCCCAGGCCCTGAGGACGGCGCGCGAGGCGCGGCGGCTGGCGCGCCGAGCCTCGCCGATGCAGAAGCAGATGATCGACGCGCTGATCCAGCGATACTCCGGCGCGAAGTCGACCGCGCGCGGCGCTTCGCACGGACGATGGACCGGATCGCCCTGCGCAATTCCGCGGACGTCACCGTCGCCGCCATCACCGCCGACGCCTGGATGCTGAATGCGGACGACTGGTGGGACGACGAAGGCAAGGCCGCGGACCCGGGCATCACCCGCGCGATGGCCATCCTGGAGGATGCCCTGGCGCGATCACCGGACGATCCGGGCGCGATCCACCTCTACATCCATCTCACCGAATGGTCGGACGATCCGCACAAGGCCATTCCCTACGGCGAGCGGCTGGCTGCGCTGGCGCCCGGCGCCAGCCATCTGGTGCACATGCCCTCGCACACCTTCTACCGGGTGGGCCGATACCGCGACGCGATGATGTCCAACGTGAACGCCGTGGCGCTGGACCGGCGTTACGACGACCTGGCCAGCCCGCCGGGGGGCGTGCCGGGCATGCCGCTGCACGGCCATAACATCCACTTCGGCATGGGCGGAGCCCTGATGGCGGGCGGAGCGGAGGAAGGGCTGAAGCTGGCCGACTGGTTCCTGGCCGCCTACCCCGACATTCCGGCGGGCAATGCATGGCGCCAGATCATGGCCAACAACGCCTACGCCATCTACGGCCGGTTCGGATCGCCCGAACGAATCGCGGCGCTGGTGGAGCCGGCCGAGAGCCGTCCGATGCTGCGGATCAGTTGGCGCTTCGCGCGGGGCGAGGCCGCGGCCCGGGCCGGCGACGCGGCGGCGGTGAGGGCCGAGGCCGAGGCGATCAAGACCCTGCGCGAGGCCGAGAGCTTCAAGACCGGATCCATGGCGAAGTTCCGCGCGGACTTCACCGAACTGTCCCAGCGGGTCCTGGAAGGTCGGGCCGCGATGATCGAAGGCGACGTCGACGCCGCGATCGCCGCCTTCACCCGCGCGGTCGAAATCCAGGGGCAGGGCGAGGAGGGCGGCGATCCGCCGGCCATCTGGTATCCCACCCGCCGCAGCCTGGCGGCCGCCCTGCTGATGAAGGGCGACGCCTCCGGCGCGCGGGCCAAGGTGCTGGAACTGCTCGAGGACTGGCCCAACGACCCCTACAGCTACTTCGTCCTGGCCGAGGCCGAGACGGTGCTGGGGAATGCGGACGCCGCCGCTGAAGCGCGCCGCCGGTCCCGGATCGAATGGATCGGCGGCCCGATGGACCTCAAACTGGCGTAACCTCCGATTTCGGCTTTCGCCCGGGTCTTTCCTGCATGACCCCGGGATAGCCCTTCAGCGGCGACAGCGGGCCGCCGCTCCATATCCATTCGGCCTGCTGGTCCAGATACAAGTGGTAGCGCGGTTCGCGCCCCGTCCGGGTGGTGAACAGGCCGCGCGGGATGTTGACGAACCGCGGCTCGCGCCGGCGCTCCATGAATAGAGGCGTGCCGCACCGGGCGCAGAAGCTCCGCAAGGCCTGCGCCGGTTCGTCCTCCCAACAGGTGATCGCCTCCTCGCCCTCGACGATCCGGAAGCGGGCCTTCCAGCTTCCGACCCAGGTCATGTAGGCCGGCCCGGCGGCGCGGCGGGTGGCCTGAGAGTGATCGTGCCAGGCCCAGAAGGCGGGGGCGTCGATCTCGAAGCGGACGGCGCCGCAGGCGCAGCGGCCCTCGGCCTGAACGGAAGAGCGCTTTTCGCCGGCGGGCTTTCTCATTCCTGAAGGCTGGACCAGATCGCCGGCGTTGGGAACCGGTTCAGGCCCCCTTGGCTTCACGGATCGCCCGGTCGATCTCTTCAGGCTGGATGCTGGCGCTGGCCCGGCCGTTGACGAAGAAGGTCGGGGTGCCGGACAGGCCCAGCGCGCCGCCGAGGTGTGGATGTCCGTCAGATGCCGGGCGATATCGGGGCCCGCCATGGCGGTCTGGGCCTGGGGCAGGGCGACGCCGTTCTCGGCCAGGATGCGGTCGACGGCCTCCTTATCCAGAGACCGCTCCGCCATCAGGGCGCGGAAGACGGGCAGGTACTTGCCCTGACGATGCGCCGCTTGGGCCGCGCGGGCGGCGTAATGGGAGGTGTCGTCGTCGCCGCGATCCAAGATCGGCCAATCCTTGAACACGAAGCGCACGTCAGGATGGGCCTGCATCAGGCGCAGCACCTCGGGCGCGGTGGCCTTGCAGCCCGGGCAGCGGAAATCGAAGAACTCGATGACCGTGACCTTGGCGTCCGCCGGACCGAACGCCGGGTCTCGGGCGTCCACCGCCAACAGGGCGGGACTGGCCGCGGCGCGGCGGTTGATGGCGTCGGTGCGCGCGCCGTCCTCCTTGGCCTGCAGGGCGCTGCTCATCTCCTGGAGTAGTTCGGGGTGTTGCAGCAGATAGCCTCGAACCCGTTGCTCGAACGGGCCGCCGTTGAAATAGGGAAACGCCGCCAGACCCAGGGCGACCGCCGCCACGGCCAGCGCCGCCTGGCCCGTGCGGTGGCCGTCGAGGAACCGCGCGAGCGCGGGGTTTCGGTGCGGGCGGCGGGCGTTTCGGTCATGCAGTCCTCAAAAAGAAGGAAGATCAGCCGGCGGCCGGGACGACGACGGGCCGATTGCGTTGGTTGCGTCGATCCAAGTCGTCCACGTCGTCCTGGGTGGCGCCCGAGGCGAAGACGATATCCATAGCCCGGGTCCATTCGGCGGTGCCGGGCTGGAGCATGTCGCGGGCGCGCAGGGCGAACTGCGTGGCCTGTTCCTTGGCGCCGGCGGCGAAATACATCTCAGCCGAGGCCAGGCGAGCTTCGCCCTCCTTGCCCTGGCTGGCGTAGGCCTGGCTGAGCAGGCGCCAGCCCAGGGTGTTGTCCTTCTCCATCGTGGTGGCGCGCTTCAGCTGGTCGACGGCCTGGTCCAGCCGGGCGGCGTCGCCGGTCTCGATCAGCGCGTGGGCCAGGTTGATGCGAAGCAGCGGCGCGTCGGGCTTCAGCTCGACGGAGCGCTGGTGGGCCCCGATCGCTTCGGCGGGACGCCCTTCCTCGAACAGGATCTGGCCCTTCAGCTCCCAGAAGTACGGGTTCTCGGGCTGCTCGGCCAGCAGGGCGTCGACCGCGGTCAGCGCGCGTTCGGTCTGGCCGTCGCGGTACCAGGCGATGGCGCGGGCGTAACGCGCGGGCAGGGCGACGTCGCTCTCGGGATAGGCGCGCAGGGTCGCGTTCGGCGCGTCCATGAACGCGTGAATCTTGGCCAGGATCAGGGCGTGCTGGGCCATCCGTTCCGGGCTGTCGCGGTGGTCGTAGTGCGGCTGTTCGGAAACGAAGCGGCGCAGGTTTTCGATCCGGTCGGACGACAGCGGGTGGCTGCGGAAATACGGATAGCGCCGGGCGTCGGAGAAGACCTCCTGCGAGCGGAAGTTCTCGAAGAAGCTGAGCAGGCCGCGCCCCGATTCACCGGCGGCCTCCAGGGCACGGGCCCCGGTGTTGTCGGCCTCGCCCTCCTGGTGGGTCATGTAGCGCAAGGCGCTCAGGCTGCCGAAATACTGGCTGTTGCCCAGCAGCACCGCGCCGGCGTCGGGGGCGCCGGCGGCGATGGCCAAGGCGCCCAGGGCCATGGTCATTAAAAGAGGCTGCATGCCGGCGTTCTGGGCGCCGTCGCGCAGGGTGTGGCGGTTTTTCACGTGGCCCGCTTCGTGCGCGACCACGCCCAGCAGCTCGCCGGGATTGCGGGTCCGCAGGATCAGGCCCGTGTTCAAACCGATGATGCGGCCGCGGGCGGCGAAGGCGTTCAGGTCCGACTCATTGATGAGCAGGATTTCGATCTCGGAAGGCTCCAGGCCCATGGCCGTGAAGACCGGATCCGACCAATCGTGGATGATCGCCTCGATCTCGGTATCGCGGATCGCGCTCTGAGCCGAAGCGGGCGAGCCCGCCGCCAGCGCGAGGCCGACGGCGGTCGCGGCGCCGATCAGGCGGGCGGCGTGTCGAGACAGCCAGGACATGGCGAACTCCTCAAAGCCTTGGACGCCCCCCGTCCGCACCGATCCTCACAACCTAATCGCGGCCATTCAGCGGCGCCACCATCCGCGCTTCGGCTTCTCGGGCGGCGCGACGATCTGGTTGGGATCCTCGGCGATCAGGGCGGCCACGTCGACCTCCGGCTTCGGCGGCTCCACCAGCTCCACCACCTTGGCGGGGGGCGGCTCGGCCGGAGCCTCCTCCTGCGCGGCCTCGACCGGGGAGACGTCCAGGACCGCGGCCTGTTCGGCGGGCTCGGCCTCATTGGGCTCGACAGCCGACTCCAGGGCCGAGTCCGCCGTGGCGCTGGCCGACACCTTGCGGCGCACGCGGCGGCGCTTCGGCTCTTCGATCGCGACCGGGGCGGTCTCGGCCTCGATAGCGTCCTCGACGATCACCGCCATCGGGGTGTCGGGCGAGCCGTCCGGCGGCATGCCTTCGTTGGTGGCCCGGGTCTCGACCTTGACCTCATGGGTCAGGCCGGCCTCGGAGCCGCGGTCCCGACCGGCGACCGCGGCCGCGGCGGGCGGCGCGACGACCGTTG
>NZ_JBNFOJ010000044.1:0-14826 GCF_057364705.1 Brevundimonas sp. CURTG3B2_SDJG | reverse complement strand
GGGGTGCGGGGCGGCGGCGGCGGCGGGGGCGGGCGTCGATGGCGGCGGGATGGGCGGTTCCGGCGCGGTCGGCCTCGTCTGGCTGACGGCTCAGGGTTGAGCGTCATGGCCCGCAACCCCGCAGAACCCGCCTTGCTGGACGACGACGTCCTGGAGACCCCGCGCTGGCTGACTCCTGAAGAGCTGTACGCCGAAGGCGCCCGGGCTGGCGTCAGCGTGGCGCGCCCCTTTTCGAAACGGAGGACGATCAATGAGCGATCCTGCATCGCCCCCTTCGCCCCCCAGCCTGGCGGAAGGCCGCTGGCTATGGCGGCGCCTGTACGTGTTCACGACCAGCGGCGGCGCCTGGCTGCTGCTGGACCGGCTGATCGCCATGGTTCCACCGGACGCGGCGCCCGAGCTGGCCCGGGCCCTGATGGGGCTGCTGGCGCTGACGCTGGTGCTCTATCTGGTCGCGCCGACCGCCCAGCAGTTGATCGCGAGCCTGGCGCTGCTGCGCGATGGCCGCGGGGAGATCCGGTGATGGGATACCGGCTCTCGGAACGCTCGCTGAAGCGGATGGCCGGCGTTCACCCCCGGCTGGTGGCGCTGGTGAAGGAAGCCGCCGCGCTGACGCCGGTGGACTTCATGGTGACCGAAGGCCTGCGCACGCCCGAACGGCAGGCGGCCCTGGTGCGCGCCGGGGCCAGTCGCACCAAGAACTCCCGCCACCTGACGGGACATGCCGTGGACGTCGCCGCGCTGGTCGACGGCCAGGTGCGCTGGGACTGGCCGCTGTATCCGCGGATCGCGGCGGCCTTCAAGGCCGCAGCGGCGCGGCAGGGCACGGCGATCGTCTGGGGCGGCGACTGGCCGACCCTGCGGGACGGGCCCCCACTTCGAGCTCGACCGAAAGGCCTTTCCGTGAGCCCGCGCGATCTGCTGCGCGCGCTTACGCCGCTGGGCTGGCTGGTCCTGGCCGGAACGGCCGCGGTGGTGCTGGCGATCGCCGGTCACGGGCTGGGCCTGCGGTGGGACCCGTTCAACCTCGCCCAGCGGCGACTGGACGCCGCCGAACGGCGGGCCGCAACGGCGGTGGACGAAGCTGTCTCCAAGCGGCTGGAAGCCGAGGGGACCGCCGCCCAGGCGCGTCGCCTGGAGGATCATCAACAACAATCCCTGGAGCTGACGCGGGCGACCGCGGCGGCCCAGGCCCAGGCGAGGAACGCCGATGACGCTCAATATCCCCTGGAGCCCGACCGCGCTGATCGCCTGCGCGCTCATGATCGCGAGCTGTGCCGCCTCCGTCCCGGCGTCTGCGCCGCCTCCGAGACTGCCGATCCCGGCGGCGGCGGCGATCTCCTGTCGACTGCCGCGGCTGCCTGAACGTCCGGCCATCGCGGATCTTGAATCCGCCTACATGGAGCGCGGGGCGGCGCTGGCGCAGTGCGACGCGGCCCGGGCGCTGGCGGTGGAGACGCTGACGGCCGAACGCGCCCTGCAGGACCGCTGGCGCGCGGAGGCCGGCCGGAAGGCCCGCTGACGGCAAGTCCTGCCGCCCGGACCCGGCAACTTTTGCCCGGACTCGGCAGAATCTGCCGAGTTCACGACGTCCTTAACAGGAACTAACGCAGGAAAATCAATGGTCCCTGGTCTGGCATGCCGGATCGGCGGATGGTCCCATCCTTGCTGCGAGGGGACCGAGCAAAATGCTCCCGGCAGCCAAAATGGCGTCGGACACCTTGAAAGAAGGACTACGTGCCATGGCGCTGAACAGCGTTAACACGAACGTGGGCGCGATGATCGCCCTGCAGAACCTGCAAGTCACCAACAGCGAACTTTCGCAGGTTCAATCCCGCATCAACACCGGCAAGAAGGTCGGGTCCGCCAAGGACAACGGCGCCATCTGGGCCATCGCCCAGGGGCAACGTGCGGAAATCGGCGCCCTGAACGCCGTCAAGGACAGCCTGAACCGCGGTCAGTCGGCCGTGGACGTCAGCCTGGCTGCCGGCGAGAGCGTCTCGGACCTGCTGGTCCAGCTGAAGGAAAAGGCCCTGGCCGCGACGGACACGTCGCTGAAGACCGCCGCTCGCAACGCTCTGAACGAAGACTTCGTCTCGATCCGCAACCAGATCGCGACCGTCGTGGGCAACGCCGAGTTCAACGGGATCAACCTGCTGAACGGCACCGCGACCGCCGGCTTCAAGGCTCTGGCCAACGTCTCCGGCTCGACGATCACGATCAACGACGAGAACATGAGCCTCTCGGGTTCGATCGTGACCCTGTCGTCGACCCAGCAGATCAACACCACCACGGCGGCGAACACCGCCCTGGCGGCGGTCGACGCTTCGATCGCCGGCGTGTCGGCTTCGTTGGCCCGTCTGGGCACCGGTTCGAAGTCGCTGGGCACCCACCTGACCTTCGTCGGCAAGCTCCAGGACACCCTGGACGCCGGTGTCGGCAACCTGGTGGACGCCGATCTGGCCAAGGAAAGCGCCCGACTGCAAGCGCTGCAGACCAAGCAACAGCTGGGTGTGCAGGCTCTGTCGATCGCCAACTCCTCGACCTCCATCCTGCTCGGACTGTTCCGCTAAGGATCGACGGAAGGGCGGGATCTCCGGATCCCGCCCGACCGATCCGTCCCTTCGTAGGGAGCCGCCGCTCGAACGGCGTCGGCCGGAGACATGCAAAACAATGCGAAGATCGCTCCAGTAGCCGCGTCCCCCGTCCAGCCTTCCAACGCCGCCGCGGGCGGCGATTTCCATGATTCCCGGGCGCAACAGGAGGCCGACGAGGCCGCCCGTTATCGCCTGGTGATCGAGGAAGGGCCGCTGGCGGGTTCGTTCATCTACAAGACGCTGGACCGGGTCACCGGCGAAGTCGTCAAGCAGATGCCCCGCGAACAGGTCGTCGACCTGATGCGGGCGGTTTCCTACAGCGCCGGCTCGGTGATCGACACCAAGGCCTGAAGACGGCGCCGACCCATCCAACGCCGCGCAGGAGCGATCCGCGCGGTTAAAAGCCGTGGTTATCGCGCGTTAACCATGTGTGCACGGTTCGCACCCTAGCTTGACCCAAACCTTGAAGGGTCGAGTCGGATGACGAACAGCGTCCACACCAACACCTCCGCCGCCATCGCGCTGCAGAACCTGAGCACGACCAACTCGCGTCTGGCCGATGTCCAGAGCCGCGTGTCGACGGGCCTCAAGGTGCAGGGGGCCAAGGACAACGCCGCCATCTGGGCGATCGCCCAGAACCAGCGCGCCGACGTGGGGGCGCTCAGCGCCGTGAAGCAAAGCCTGGACCGCGCGACCTCGATCGCGGACGTGGCGCTGTCGGCCGGCGAATCGGTCTCGGACCTGCTGAACCAGCTCAAGGAGAAGGTGACGGCGGCGAAGGACTCTTCGCTCAAGACTCAGTCCCGTCAGCTTCTGGACGCCGACTTCAAGGCCCTGCTGAAGGCCATCGCCTCGGCGGTGGACAACGCCACCTTCGACGGCGGCAACATCCTGAACGGCACCCTGACCAACGGCATCCGCTTCCTGGCCAACGCCGATGCCTCGGCCTTCGTCACCCTGACGGCGAAGAACCTGACGCTCGGCGGAGGCGTGATCGACCTGACCATGTCCGACAGCCTGCTGACCCTGACGGGCGCGACCCAGGCGCTGACCCGGCTGGACGATTCGATCACCCAGCTGAACGCCGCCCTGGGCGAAATCGGCGCCCAGGCCAAGCAGATCGAGGCCCACAACACCTTCGTCTCGAAGCTGGTCGATACGCTCGAGTCCGGCATCGGCAACCTGGTGGACGCGGATCTGGCCAAGGAGAGCGCGCGGCTGCAGGCTCTGCAGGTGCAGCAGCAACTCGGCGCGCAATCCCTCTCGATCGCCAATCAGGCGCCGCAAATCATCCTGTCGCTGTTCAGAGGCGGTTGATCGGTCGGCCCTCAGGCCGGCCGGCCGCGTCCTGAATGGCCGATGTACACCGGTCCGGGCCGCCGGCGGTGCGCGCCGCGTGGGCCGAGGCCGTACAGGGAAAGCAAGGATTTCAGGGCGTTGACCAAGGCGTTCATCCGGGGTCTTCTCCGCATCCAGCGCGCGGATAACGGGCGCTGACGACCATTGTTCCCTGAGTCGCGCCACGAGTCGCTCCGGACGCTGACGTTAAGGCCTCGTTACGGCCCTGCCGTCACACTGCCATTCAGGAGCCGGCCTTGATCAACAACAGCTATCTTCTGGGGCTTTTCGGAGGGACGGCGCCCGCGCCGTCGCCGCTGACCACGCCCAATTCGGCCAAGGCCAAACCCCAGCCGACGCCGCCCTGGTCGACCTCGATCAAGACGCCCGAACAGAGCGCGCTCCTGCGCGCCGCGCTGGGCGGCCGGGCCTTCATCAACGAGGGCGCGGCCCAGCTGGACGTGAAGGGCGCTTCGGCGGACTATCAGAAGCTGTTCGCCCTCTACCAGGGCCTGGAGAGCATGAACGCGCTGGCCAACCGGGCGGCGACCAAGGGCGTCAACGCGCTGGAACTGACCCAGCTGAACAAGCGGTTCGCCGCCGGCATGGCCGAAATCTCGAGATGGCTGCCGGGCGCCGACTTCAACGGCATCCGGATGGTCCAGGGGGTCGCCTCGTCCACCAGCAAGTCCAGCGCCGCGGTGCCGCGCGATAGCGCCGTCTCGGTGACCGGCCCGATCCACGAAGGCTCGCCCGACGCGCTGAGCCCGGCCTTCGAGGGCGATGTCCGCTTCAGCATCACCATCAAGAAGGGCGACAACAGCACCAAGACCGTGGCGATCGACCTGGCCGACATGGGCGCGACCCCGCGGTCGCTGACCAAGGTCCTGGAACACATCAACGGCAAGCTGGAGGCCGAGGGGCTGGAGACGCGGCTAGGCCGCGAACTGGTCAAGGCCGAACCCAAGACGATGACCGTCAATGGCAAGACGGTGACCATGCCGGCCGGCCCGATCAGTTCGCCCTGGTGGTCCGGGGCGTCTCCACCGAGACCGTGTCTTTCGTTCCGGCCCAGAAGGCGGACGCCGTCTATGTGGTGCAGAACTCGGGGACGGCGGGCGGGCTCCAACTGCTGAAGTTCCAGAGCGACACGGGCGGGACGGCGCCGGCGCCGATCGCCGGCGTCGGCGAGACCCAATGGGTCGACGGGCGGGCTTCGCAGACAGCGTTGCCCGAGGGCGTCGAGACCGTCCGCGCCAGCGCCACCGGCCCCGACGGCTCGCTGTGGCTGGTCGCCGACCTGAAGGAAGGCCCCGGCAACCAGCCGATCAAGGGGCAGAAAGACGTGGCCCTGATCAAGGTCGATTCCGCCGGACGGGTGGTGACGACCCAGGCCCTGGGCGCCGCATCGACCGCGAGCGGCTACGCCATCGCGATCGACGCCAGCGGCCGCGTCGCAGTGGCCGGTTCGGTCACAGGGGCGCTCGAGCCGGGCAAGACCGGCGACGTGGCCACGGTCGCAGACAGCTTCGTGACGGTGTTCGACGCCGAAGGCCAGGAGGTCTGGACCCAGCGTCGTGGCGCCCGAGCAGCGGACCAGGCGACCTCGGTCAGCTTCGGCCCGAACGGGACGGTCTATGTTGCGGGCCGGGCGCAATCCGCTATGCCGGGAGCGGTCGGAGCCGGCGGCTGGGACGGCTATGTGCAGGCCTTCAGCGAAACCCAGGCGCACAAATACGCCCCCGTCGTCTCCACGGCGGCCGGCGCGGCCCAGTTTGGAACCGCCGGAACCGACGGCGTGGACGCGGTGGTGGTGGACGGGAACAATCTCTACTCCGCTGGCGTCGAGGATGGGCGGATCGTCCTGAGGAAATTCACTCTCGCGGCGGACGGCCGCCCGACGCTGGCGGCGACCCGCGATCTGGGCGAGGCGAGCGGCGAGATCGCGGGCCTGTCAATGGCCAACGGCAAGCTGGTTCTGAGCGGCACGACCCGGAACGACGCGCTGGACGTTGATACCGTCACGACCGCCCACCACGGCGGCAAGGACGCCTTTGTCGCCGTGGTCGACAGCAGCTTGACGGCTTCGGCCGCCGACCGGCTGACCTACATCGGCGGGGCCGGCGACGACAGCGCCGCGGACATGAAGGTCCAGGATGGCAAGATCTGGCTGACGGGCGTCGCGGACCGGCCCGAAGGGGCTAAGGCGACCGATCCGACCAAAGCCTATCTGACGCGGATCGACGGCCTGACGGGCGCGGTGGAGTGGCGCAGGGACTGGGAGGGAGACGGCCGGCAGGCCTCGCCGCTGACCCTGGCCGTGGCCTCGGGCGGAGCCAGCGTGCTGGATCGTCTGGGCCTGCCGCAGGGCGAGATCGACCAGAGCCCGTCGAAATCCCTGACCGCGGCCACGTCGCTCAGGGTCGGCGACCGCTTTTACGTATCCCCTGCCGATGGGGGGCGGGCGGTGGCGGTGACCATCGAGGCGCGCGACACGCTCCAGACGCTGGCCCGCAAGATCGAGCAGGCCTCGAACATGAAGCTGAAGGTCACCGTGTCCTCGGAATCCGCCAAGGCGGGCGAGCCGGGCGATCTGGCGACGGCGCTGAGGACCGGTTTCCAGCGGCTCTCCATCGTCGCGCGCGACGGGGTGAAGGGGGCCGTCCTGACGGCGGGCGAGACAGGGCGGGACGCGCTGGCGGGCTTGGGCCTGTCGCAGGGCTACGTCGGCCTCAGCACCGGCGAGGACGTCACCAAGACCTTCGGCATGGGGCTGCCGACCACGCTGAACCTGGGCGACGCGGCGGCCGTGAAGACCGCAGGCGAGAAGCTGCAGGCCGCCATGAAGTCCATTCGCGACGCCTACCGCGCCCTGGCCCCGGAATCGAACACGCCGCCGATCACCGGCAGCGCCCCGGCCTATCTGACCGCGCAACTCGCCAACTACCAGGCGGCCCTGGCCAGACTGACCGGCTAGGACGGGGCGGCCAGGAAGGCCGTTGACGCCGCCCGGCCCGACGGGGTTATTGGGCGCTCCATCCACGCGAGCTGCTCATGCCTCAGGACAATCGTATCCTTATCGCGATCGGCGCGGGCCTTGCGGTCCTCGCCGCCGTGGTGATCGCCCTGGTCATGTCGGGAGGACGCGACCGTGATCCGCCGCCGCCGCCGGCGGCTCAGGGCGGTCTGACGGTGGATGTGGCCGACGCGCCCAGCCTGGAGCCCACTCGGGAGTTGCGCTGCTACGTCGCCGGCAGTTCGTCGGCATGGCCACCCTGGCCGACTGCGCGCGCCGGAACGGGCTGGCGACAGACGCCCTGGACGTGGGTGTCGACGCCACCGGTGATCTGGCGGCGGCTCCGACGGCCTCGCTGGCGCCTCCGCCCGAAGCTCCGCCGGTCGAGGTGGCGGAGATCGAGCCGGAGGCGGCGCCGGTCGAATCCACCCAGCCCGTCCAGTCCGCGCCCCAGCAAGCCTCGGCGGGCGGGCAGTGCCTGCGCTACACCGGATCGGAGTGGCGGATGCTGTCGTCGAACATGTCGCTGAACGCCTGTGTCCAGGCGCTCTATTCCGGCACCTGCGTGCGGCCGGGCGAGGCGCTGTATGGAAGCTGGGGCGAAACGACCTTGCGTCTGGTCCCCCGCCGCGTGGAGCAGTCGCCCGATCACAACCGGTTCCGCACGCTGGCCGAGCAGGACCGCAGCTGCCAATTCCCGGGGCTCCGTTGATGCGCGTCTCAGTCCGTCTCGCCCTCGTCGCCGGCGCCCTGGCTGTCTCGGCCTGCCAGCAGACCACCAAGGCTCCGTTCGACCGGGGCGTCTGCTACGCCGTGCAACTCGGCGAAAAAGGGGAGCCGCCGCGCTTCAACGTCGTCGCCGACAACCAGCCCCAGATCGAGTTCTGCGCCGCCCGGCTGGAAGAGATGCGCCTTCGCTTCCTCCGCCTGGGCGGCAGCCGGCGTGAGATCATCGGGGCCTACCAAGGCCAGTTCATCTTCATCGACCGCTCGGGCGTTTCGTTCGGCAAGACCCTGGAGGGCGCGCGGTTCATGGCGCTGGCCCGGACGGGCGATGGCCGTTTGGCCATCCCGGGCGCCATTCAGCGCGAGGTGGACGGCGGGGCAGCGGCTCCGGCGGCGTCCGCGCCTGCCCAGTGAAGTTGTAGAACAAAGCTGGAACATCTAGTCTTGGTCCACTAGGGTGTGGACCAAAGGCGGCTTCCCGTCGCATGCGGCGGCGGGACGCCCTATTAGACCGGCCTAGGACAGCGCGAAGCGCGTCAGGCCACGGACAAGAAAAGGAGCTCGGTGATGGCGGGCAGCGTCAACAAGGTCATTCTGGTGGGCAACCTGGGCAAGGACCCGGAGATCCGCACCCTGAACAACGGCGAGAAGGTCGCAAACCTCTCGCTGGCGACGTCGGAGCAGTGGCGTGACAAGGCGACGGGCGAGCGCAAGGAAAAGACGGAGTGGCACCGGGTCGTCATCTTCAACGACAACATCGTGAAGGTGGCCGAGAATTATCTGAAGAAGGGCTCGACGGTTTACGTCGAGGGCTCGCTGCAGACCCGCAAATGGACCGATCAGCAGGGCGTCGAGAAATACTCGACCGAGGTCGTGATCCAGCGCTTCAACGGCCAGCTCACCATGCTGGGCGGCCGGGACGGCGGCGGTTCGAGCGCGCCGCGCGGAGGCGACGACGACTATTCCTCGGGCTTCTCGACCGGCGGGGCGAACAAGCCTTCGGGCCCGCGCGAAAGCTACGACCTGAACGACGACATTCCGTTCTGACGGTCCGCTTGCACAGATCAGCCACAGTCTGAAATGTGAAGTGTCGGCCGCGCCTCTCGCGCGCCGCCGACGGTCGGGCTACCCCGGTCGCGTGATCACGCCCGACAAACCGAACACCCCCCTTTCCTTGGTCGAGATCGCCGCCATCGTGGCGGTGGTGGTGATCTGGGGCGTCAACAACGCGGCGGCCAAGCTGGCGACCGAGACCTTGCCGCCCCTGCTGATGGGGGCGCTGCGCTTCGGCCTGGCGGCGGTCTGCCTGATCGGCTTCGTCCGCCCGCCGTTCCCCAATTGGAAGAGCCTGCTGATCATCGTCCTGGTGGGCGGGCCGCTTCACTATGGCCTGATCTATCTGGCGTTCTGGCTGGCGCAGGACGTCAGCCCGGTGTCCGTCGCCGCCCAGCTCTGGGTTCCGTTCACCGCCCTGTTCGCCTTCCTGCTGCTGCGCGAGCGACTGTCCAAACCCGCCCTGGCCGGCATGGGCGTCGCCTTCCTGGGCGTGGCGTGGATGACCCTGGACCCGCACGCCATCGCCGATTGGAAGGCTATCCTGGTCGGCGTCGCCGCGGCTTCGGCCTGGGCGCTGACGACCGTTGTGGCCCGGCGGACGACCTCGATCCCGCCTCTGAAGATGCAGGGCCTGCTGGCGCTGGTCGCCTTGCCGGCGCTGGGCCTGGCCTCGGCCGTCTTCGAGACCGGACAAATGGAGGCGCTCCGGGACGCCGACGCCCTGGTCTGGGCTTGCGTCGTCTGGGCCGGGCTGGTGTCCTCGGTGATCGCCACCACCCTGGTCTTCTGGCTGGTGCAAAAGCGGGAGGCGGGGCGGGTGACCCCGTACCTGCTGGCCACGCCGCTGGTGTCGATCGTGATCGGCTGGGCGTTCATGGGCGACGTGCTGACGCCGCAGATCCTGGCGGGCGCGGCGCTGACGATGGGCGGCGTGGCGCTGGTGGCGCTGGCCGAGCGGGGCCTGAGGGCGGGCGCCGCCAAGGCCTGACAAAGAAAAACGCCCGGCCGCATCGCGACCGGGGCGTTTCCTCATGATCTCTGCGGCCGCTAGAGGCCCGGCAGCTTGAAGCCGGTGTCACGGCGCGGCGTGATGCTGATGCCGCCGCGGCCGCCGGTCAGCTCCTGCAGGCGAGCGTACTCGCTGGCGGCGTCGATCGTGACCGCGCCCTCGGCGGTCTGAGTGGTGGTGGGGGCGCGAGAGGCGTCGTCGTCACGACGCCAGAACAGGATGCGGTTGGCCCAGTTCTCTTCCTTGTGCGCCAGATCGCCGAACTCGTCGTCGACGACATAGCGCGCGAGCGGGTCGGCGCGATCGCCGCCGGCCTGGGCCACCAGGACCTGCTCGCCAGGCGAACGGGTCACAGCTTGACGCTGCCCCAGCAGGATCTGGCGGGCCGCCGATTCCGGAGCCAGCTCCTGCGGGCGCGGTTGGCCGGGCGCCGGCGGGCGCAGGCCATATTCCGGCGGAACGGTCAGCGGAGCGGTCGAGACGGTCAGAAACTCGTCCGGCGTGACCTTGGTCAGGCCGATGCTCTGGCGGAGGCCCGAGCAGGCCCCCAGGCTGAGCGCCGAGGCGGCGACGAGGGTCAAGACGGCGGCGTTGCGAAGGCGCATGATCAATCCCGGTGCGGCGCGCCGGACGGCGCGCGCGTGAACCCTTAGTGGAAGCGGCTGATTACGACTTTTCGGCGGCGAGGCCAACCTTGGCCGCCCGCTCGGATAGGATGCTGTCCAGGACCAGCAGCACGACCCCGACGGTGATGGCGCTGTCGGCGACGTTGAACACCCACGGAAAGACGCCGGTTCCCGAGAAATCAAGGAAGTCCACGACGTAGCCGAAGCGGATGCGGTCGATGACGTTGCCGATCGCTCCGCCCATGATGAACCCGATGGCGGTGATCAGCAGGCGGCGATCCGCCCTCAGCGCCCACCAGCCCAGGGCGCCCGCGACGACCAGGGAGAAGAGGCTCAGCACCCAGCGCGCCGAACCGTCGCCGAACAGGCCGAAGCTGACCCCGCGGTTCTCGACCCAGGTGAGGTTGAAGATGGGAGACCAGACCTCGACGCGGCCGATCTCACGCAGGTCCAGGCCGGAGAGCACCCAGGCCTTGGTCAGTTGGTCGATCAGGATGATGACGAGGGCGAAGCCGTAAGCGGCGTAGGCGATGCGGGGGATTTTCATGCGGCTCGCTGGAAGGTGAGGGGGTTCCGGTTAGCAGTCCCGGGGTCTCGCGCGAAGAGGATTGTTGGCGTCACAGGGTCGCGCCGACGCATCAATGGTTGCCCTGAAGCGTTCAAGGCCTCAAGTGTGACGCTTCCCGATCGCCCACCGCAACAGGAGCGCCGATGCCGGCTGCCGACGGCCACGCCACCACGCTCATCACCACCCTGGTCGGAGGCTTCGTGCTGGCCTTCGTGTTCGGCATGCTGGCCAATCGGCTGAAACTGTCGCCCCTGGTCGGTTATCTGGTGGCAGGCGTCGTGGTGGGCCACACCGGCGGCTTCGTCGCCGACACCGAGTTGGCGCCGCAGTTGGCCGAGATCGGCGTGATCCTCCTGATGTTCGGCGTCGGGCTGCATTTCTCGCCCAAGGACCTGATGCAGGTCCGCCGGGTCGCCCTGCCGGGAGCGCTGGCCCAGATCGCCGCGGCGGACGGGAATGGGCTGGGTGCTGGGCCGGTTCGCCCTGGGCATGACCGATGTCGAGGCCCTGCTGATGGGCTTCGCCCTGTCGGTGGCGTCCACCGTCGTGCTGATGCGTGCGCTGGAGGAGCGCAAGCAGAACAAGGGTGAGATCGGCCGCATCGCCGTGGGCTGGCTGATCGTCGAGGATCTGGTGATCGTCATCGCCCTGGTCATGCTGCCCATGATCCTGATCCAGCCCGGCGAGACGGTGGACGGCGGTGCGCTGGCCGGCAGCATCGGCTGGACCCTGCTGAAGGTCGCGGCCTTCGTCGGCGCCATGCTGGTCGTCGGCGGAAAGGTCCTGCCCTGGGTGCTGGTGCGCATCGCCCACACCAAGTCCCGGGAGCTGTTCACCCTGGGGGTCCTGGCCATCGCCTTGGGGATCGCGTGGATCGCCTACTACCTGTTCCACTCCTTCGCCCTGGGCGCCTTCCTGGCCGGTTTGGTGCTGAACGGCTCGCCGCTGGGCCATAATGCGGCGGAGCGCTCGCTGCCCCTCAGAGACGCCTTCGCGGTGTTGTTCTTCGTCTCGGTGGGCATGCTGTTCGACCCGACGATCCTGGTGCGCCAGCCGCTGGCGGTGCTGGGCGTGCTGGGCATCGTCATCGTCGGCAAATCGCTGGCGGCGCTGGCGATCACCGCAGGCTTCAAGCTGGACAAGGCGACCGGCCTGACGGTGGCCGCCTCCCTGGCCCAGATCGGCGAGTTCAGCTTCATCCTGGCCGCGCTGGGCATGACCGAAGGGGTGATGAGCCAGCAGACGCACGATCTGATTCTGGCCGCCGCCCTGCTGTCGATCTCGCTCCACCCCTTCGTCTTCGCCCTGGTCGACCGGATGGGGGCCAAGCCCAAACCGCCGGCCAAGGTCGAGCCTGTCCCCGTCCGAGATCTGATCTGAAAGAAAAGCTCCGGACGGCGGGGCCGTCCGGAGCGTCTCAGGCGTGGATTCCTGGGATCAGAGCACGCCGATCATCGAGGCGACCAGCGGGTGGCGGACGATGTCGCGTTCGGCCAGCTTGACCACGCCGATGTCCGGCACCGCGGCGAGTTTCTCGGCGATGTCGGCCAGGCCGGACACTCCGGGCAGCAGATCCGATTGGTGCGGGTCGCCGGTGACGACCATGGTCGAATGCCAGCCCAGCCGGGTCAGCAGCATCTTCAGCTGCACGTAGGTGCAGTTCTGGGCCTCGTCGACGACGATGAAGGCGTTGTTCAGCGTCCGGCCGCGCATGTAGCCGATGGGAGCGATCTCGATCAGGCCCTCGGCCATCAGCGCCTTGACCCGCTTCATGCTCAGGCGGTCCGAAAGCGCGTCGTAGAGCGGCCGGAGGTAGGGGGCCAGCTTGTCCTCCATGTCGCCGGGCAGGAAGCCGATCGATTCACCGGCCTCGACCGCGGGGCGGCTGAGGACGATGCGGCCGACCTTGCCGGCCTCCAGCGCCTCGACGGCCTTGGCGACAGCCAGGTAGGTCTTGCCCGTGCCCGCCGGCCCCAGGGCCAGGACCAGGTTGTGATGATCGATCATCGTCATCAGCTCGGCCTGACCGTCCGACTTGGGCTTCAACGTCTTCAGATAGGCCTGGTCCCGATCGTCGTTGGACGGATAGGGCGACCAGCCCGCGTGGGTGGGCAACCGCCGGACCTTCGCGTCCTCCGTGAACTGCCGTGAATCCAGAATCCCGTGCTCGCGGGACATCTCGCGGGTTTGACGCTTCAGGGCCGCACGTTTGGTCATGGACGCCTCCAGGGCATGGACATCGGCGACGCCTTTGCGTCGCCTGGGGGCATGAAAAAAGGCGATGCCGCAAAAGCATCGCCTCGGACGACGGTAGGGAGGAGGAGAGCAGAGGATGCGACGCATCCGCCCGGGTCGGAGGAAGATCTGACTTCCAGCGGGATGTTCCCAGAAGACTGGGACCGCCGAACCGAACGCACCACGCGCGTCCTCCGAGGCTTGACCGGACCGGGCTTGATCCGGCTTCCGATCCGGGGCCGAAATAGCGGTCTCGAATCGCATCACCATCATGATGCTAGCGTGGTTTACGAGAGCTTAAAGCCCTCGTTTTGTTGAGAAATGGCGGTGTTCTGATGAATGTTTACAGTCTCGGCGACAAGAAACCGCAGCTTCCGCCCGAAGGCGAATACTGGGTCGCGCCGAATGCGACTGTCGTAGGAGACGTGATTCTGAAACCGGGCGCCAGCGTCTGGTTCGGCGCTGTTGTCCGCGGCGACAACGATCCGATCACGATCGGCCGCGACACCAATATCCAGGACGGCAGCGTGCTGCATTCCGATCCCGGCGAGCCCCTGACCATCGGCGACGGCGTGACGGTCGGCCACATGGTCATGCTTCACAGCTGCGAGATCGGCGACAACACCCTCATCGGAATCGGGGCGGTGGTCCTGGGCCGCGCCAAGATCGGGAAGAACTGCCTGATCGGGGCCAACGCCTTGATCACCGAGGGCAAGGTGATTCCCGACAATTCGCTGGTGATGGGCCAGCCCGGCAAGGTCGTGCGCGAGCTGGAGTCCGGGCAGATAGGGGCGTTGAAGGCCTCGGCCGCCCACTACGTCCAGAACTGGAAGCGCTACGTCGCCGACCTGAAGCCGGTCTGAGCCGAAAGTCGGGGAGTCTCAGGCGATGCGGCGGCCGCGACCGAAGCAAGGGCCAGGGCCGCGCGTCCCGGGTCGCCCACGCCGATGGACACCCGCGCCGTCAGCAGCCGGGGTTCGTCCACGGCCAATATCAGGCTGGGAGCGGGCGCATACAGGCCCAGCACCATGTCGGGCCGTCCCGACGGACCGCGCAGGGGAGCCAGCGCGATCTCCATCGGCGCGGAGATCGAGCCGGCCAGGGCGGCGATCACCACGGGGCGAGCTTCGCGCACGGTTTGGGCGACGGCGGCGGAGACCAACGAGTGCGAGGCCGTGCGCCACAGCTCCAGCAGGGAGCGATTCTTCAGCGTTTCGCCGTGAAAGGCCTCGATCCACCCGCCGGCCAGACGCAGCACAGGCGTCTCGCCCACGCGTTCGACCAGGAAGGCCCGGGGCAGGCGGGCGGCCAGCGACTCGGGCGCGAAGGCCGCCCGGGCGGGCACGCCGGCGCGAACCCCCGCAGCCTGGGCCAGGACGGTCCAGCGGTCGATCAGGAATTGCGTATCAGGATGGAACATCGCATCCGCCTCCGACCGGGTCGCCGCAAGGGGCGGGCCGGGAAAACGCAACGGAAATGCAAGGCTTTCGGGTTCAGATGCCGGATGGAGCGGTTCGTTCGTGTTGCGAGCCGCGCAAACTCATCTGGAGGTCGGCCCATGGGGGTGCGGATCATGACCTGGCTGCCGGCCGCGGCGGGCTTCCTCGCGGTTTCGGCGCTCGCCGACGCGGCGGCGCCCAGTGCGGGCCCCGTGT
>NZ_JBNFOJ010000043.1:0-14847 GCF_057364705.1 Brevundimonas sp. CURTG3B2_SDJG | reverse complement strand
CGCTCCCCCGCCTCGCCCAGCTGCTCGCTCAGCTGCGCCCCCGGCGCCCGGGCGGCCGCGAATGTCGGCGGGATCGGCTGGTGCGGCGACGTCGGTCATGGCCGCGCCTCTTGCCCCGGAACGCCCCCCGGTGTAAACGCCGCCGCTCATTCCCGCCGCCCCATCGGCGGGTTTTCTTATTCGCTTAAGCAGCGAGGCTCCGCGAGCCGAGCGTTAGCGACACAAAATGCACGCGCATCGACGGTCGGCATCGTCACCGCGCAGAGACCGGACGACGACCATGAAGGCGGACACGCACCCCGACTACCACTTCATCACCGTGGTGATGACCGACGGCACCTCGTACCAGACCCGTTCGACCTACGGGAAGGAAGGCGCCACGCTGAACCTGGACATCGATCCGACCACCCACCCCGCGTGGACCGGCGGCAACCAGCAGCTGATGGACCGCGGCGGCCGCGTTTCGCGCTTCAACAACAAGTTCGCCGGCTTCATCAAGAAGTAGGCCTTGCAACGCGGCAACACTGCCGCGGCAAGACGAACACAAGGGCGTCGGTCTCCGGACCGGCGCCTTTCTGTTTTCCGGAACGCCGATAACATCGACTGCGTTGGGCTTCGGGGCGTGGGCGTTGGGTCCGTGCAGCGAACGACGGACGAAGAGAGCGTGATGAATCGAAGGCAACTGGGTCTGGGCGCGGCCGTGACGGCGATGGCGTCCGCCGTGGGCGTGGCCGCCGCACAGGCGCAGACCCGGGATCCGGCCGCCGTCGCCTTCTACGACACCTTCAATGACCAGCTGGCCCGCCTGCCAGCCACGATCCAGCCCGATGTCCGGGCCTTCTACGAGCTGAACGGCTGGCGGCCGGTGTGGACGCCCGACCGCCGCCGCCTGCTGCAGGCCGCCGCCGGCCGGGCCGAGCGCCACGGCCTGGCCCAGGGCGACTTCTTCGACTTCCCCGCCCTGGACGCCGACCGCGACAGCGGCGAGATGCGCACCACGCCGCGGCGATGGGCTACGCCCGGGTCCTGGCCGAGGGCCGCGTCCGCCCCGAGACGGTCGAGGACCTATGGGAGATGCAGAAGAACCGGGTCGACCTGCCGGTGGGCCTGAACGACGCCCTGGCCCAGAACAAGCTGCTGGACTGGTTCGAGGGCCTGGCCCCGACCGACATCGGCTACTCCAACCTCTCGGCCGGCTACGTCCGCTACCGCCGCCTGATCCGCGACGGCGGCGGCTGGCCCGCCTTCCGCGTCGGCGCCAACATCGAGCCCGGCGGCTCGGACCCGCGCATCCCGGTGCTCATCCAGCGCTTGGTGGCCGAGGGCGACCTGTCGGCGGCCGACGCGCGCGCCTCGGCGTCCATGGGCAACGTGTACGGTCCCGAGCTCCAGGCCGGCGTGCGCAGCTTCCAGGCCCGCCACGGCCTGGTCGCCGACGGCCGCATCGGCACGGGCAGCCAGCGCTCGCTCTCGGCCTCGGCCGAGGACCGCGCCCGCCAGATCGCGCTCAACCTTGAGCGCCGCCGCTGGCTGAAGCGCGAGGTCAATCCCGAGCGCATCGAGGTCAACACCGCCGCCGCCATCATGGTCTACTGGAAGGACGGCCGGCCGGTGCACTCCAACCGGGTCGTCTGCGGCTCGCCGAACAACCAGACGCCCAGCCTGGAGAAGCCGTTCGCCTCGGTGGTGGCCAATCCGCCCTGGTACGTGCCGGCCTCGATCGCCCGCAACGAGATCCTGCCGCGCGGCCCGGGCTATCTGGCCAGCCAGAACATGTACATCTCGAACGGCACGGTCATCCAGCGCGCCGGTCCGACCGCGGCGCTGGGCTATGTGAAGTTCGAGCTACGCGACAGCTACGCCATCTTCCTGCACGACACCCCGTCCAAGGCCGCCTTCAACCTGGCCATGCGCCAGCGCAGCCACGGCTGCGTGCGGGTCCAGAACGCCGTCGACTTCGCCCGCCTGCTGCTGTCGCCCGATCCGGCGCTGCTCGCCCAGTTCGACGAGGCCCAGGACACGCGCGAGACCAAGCGCATCCAGACCGGCCGCGAGATCGGCGTGCGCCTGCTCTACTGGACCGCCTTCGTCGACGGCCAGGGCCGCGTCGCCTTCCGCGAGGACGTCTACGGCCGCGACGACAAGCTGGCCCAGGCGCTGGGCATCGCCGTCAGCCTGCCCAAGCCGGTGGACGACGGCCGCGGCCGCGACGCCAACGACGTCGGGCCGTAGAGCGCAAACCTCCGCTCATCCCCGCGAAAGCGCGGATGAGCGGGATCAAAACAGTCCTACTGCGTGAACGCCGCCGCCAAACGGTCCAGCTGGCTCTGCACCGGGTTGACCGCCTCTTCCTCGGGCGCGTCCAGGTACATGCGCCGGTCCAGGTGCAGGACGCGGTCGTAAAGCTTCTCGGCGCGCACCAGGTATTCGATCAGGGCGATCGGCAGGTCGGCGTGGGTGGGCTCGGGCTCGGGCCTGCGCTCGGCCAGGCGGTAGCGCGCCTCGCAGGCCGCCAGCGCGGTCATGTCCCCCTCCCGCACGGCCCGCTGGACCAGCAGCCAGGAGGCGATCTGCATCAGCCGCGTGGTCAGCTTCATGCTCTCGCCGGCGTAGGCCAGGGCCGCGGCGCGCGACAACAGCTTGGATTCCCGACGTCCGTCCCCGTCCAGATAGGCCGCCGTGTCCTCGACCAGCTCCATGCCTTCCCGGAAGGTGCGGTCGAACAGCTCGGAGCGCGCGAAATCCTCAACCACCGCCGCGCGGCTGCGGCCCGAAGGCGTCAGAAGGGTGTCTTCGGTGGACATGAACTCGACCAAACTCATGAGAGGCGCGCATCCGTATCACGACCGGCACGGTTGCGCGCGGTCACGAGGCCGCGTGCAACGGCCATGCCAGACCCGTGCCGGGGGAAAACCTCAACCGCGGAAATTGAACAAGGCGTCCGCGGCGTTGCGTTGCGACGACTTGCCTTCGATGACGGCCTTCGAGCGCTCGATCTCGGCCTCCAGCGCGGCGATCCGCTCCTTGAGGTCCTCGACCGAATAGCCGTCCAGATCCTCGCGGGTCAGGGCGGCCAGCGGGGCGCCTCGCGCCGGACGGGGCTCCAGATCCTCGAACATCGCCGCCTCCTTCGTGGCCATCGGGCACGCAACCCCCTATCTGAACGCCCGGACACGGACGATTGCAAGGACAGGACGACGGCATGCGGGTGATCGAGATCGCGGGCGGGGCCGGGCCGGCCGAGGCCCTGACCCTCGCCGAACGTCCCGATCCCGTCGCCGGACCGGGCCAGATCCGCATCCGGGTGCGCGCCGCCGGCGTCAACCGTCCCGACCTGGTGCAGCGCCTGGGCCTGTACCCGCCGCCACCCGGCGCCTCCGACATTCTGGGCCTGGAAGTCGCCGGCGAGATCGACCAGATCGGCGAGGGCGTCACGCGATGGAAGGCGGGCGACCGGGTCTGCGCCCTGCTGGGCGGCGGAGGCTATGCGGACTACGCCGTCGTCGACGCCCGCCACGCCCTGCCCGTTCCCGCCGGTCTGGACTTCGTCCAGGCCGCCGGCCTGCCCGAGACGGTCTGCACGGTCTTCGCCAACGTCTTCGAGGCCGGCGCGCTGAAGGCCGGCGAAACCCTGCTGGTCCACGGCGCCGCCAGCGGCATCGGCGTCACCGCCATCCAGATGGCCAGGCGCCGGCGCCCGGGTGATCGCCACCTCGCGCGGCCCGAGAAGGCCGAGGCCGCCCGCGCCCTGGGCGCCGACCTGAGCCTGGACGCGCGAACGGACGACCTTGAGGCCGCCATCGCGCCTTCGGCGGCGTCGACGTGGTGTTGGACATGGTCGGGGCGGACTATGCGGCCCTGAACCAGGCTGCACTGAAGCCCTTCGGCCGCTGGGTCGTGATCGCCACCCAATCCGGGGCCCTGGCGTCCATCGACCTGATGCGGCTGATGCTGAAACGGCTCGTGCTGACCGGCTCGACCCTGCGTTCAAGGCCCGCCGACGAGAAGGCCCGGCTGATCGCGGCGGTGGAGGCCGTCGCCTGGCCCTGGATCGCCCAGGGTCTGGTCCGGCCGCCGGTCGAGGCGACCTTCCCCCTTCAGGACGCCAAAGCCGCCCACCTCAGGCTCGAGGCGGGCGGCCATGTCGGCAAGGTCGTGCTGACGACCTAGGCGTTCAAACTTCGGCGCGAACGGCCCGAAGCCGGGTGACTCACCAGCGGCGGCTGGGGCGCAGTGACGAGATGCTGTCGTTCATCCCCAGGATGCTCAGGTTCCGCACGTCGCCGCGGAAGGTCTGGCAACGGCCGCGGAAATAGGCGTCCGTGCAGGCCTCCCATTCGCCCTGGACCTGCATCGAGCTGATCTGGTCGTTGAAGCCGGAGCTGCCCAGGTTGGCGACCTCGCCGTCGAACCGGGTGGAGGCGCCGCGATAGTTCGAGTCCTGATAGACCGTGATCGACTGGCGGCCCCAGCCGCCCCCGTCGCCACCCTCGTCCTCGAACTGGCCGCGCCACGAACCGCAGACAAGCAGGCCGTTGTCGTTGCGGATCTCGTCATTCCGGCAACGATTCATTTCGATCGACGACCGGCGGGTCTGGTTGCCGCGCGTCCGGCAGTCCGCGTACAGACGTCCGCGCCGCACCTCGGTCCGGCTGCAGCTGGCCTGGTAGTCGCCCGACGGGGGCCGGGTGGGATCCCAGCCGCCGCCACCGCCCTCATCGTCGAATTGACCCCGCCACGGGCCGCAGACCAGCAAGCCGTTGTCGTTGCGGATCTCGTCGTTGCGGCAGCGGCTCAACTCGATCGACGACCGGCGGAACTGGTTGTTGCGCGACGAGCACGAAGCGGACAGCCGGCCCCGGCTCACCTGGGGATTGACGCAGCTGCGCTGATAGTCGCCGGACGGCGGCCGGGTGGGGTCCCAGCTCCCGCCGCCACCCCCGCCGCCGCCGTTTCCGTCCTCGTAGTCGCCGCGATATGGCCCGCACACCAGCAGCCCGTTGTCGTTGCGGATCTCGTAGTCGGAACAGCGGTTCAGTTCGATCGACGTCTCGCGCACTTGCCCGTTGCGGGCCTGACAGTCGGCGTACAGCCGGCCGCGGTTCGTGTAGGCGCCGCTGCAGGATTCGCGATAGTCGCCGCGCGGGGCCGCGCGCGCGCCGATTTCCTGGCCGCCGCCAGACATCAACGCCGCCGCCGCAAGGGTCTCGATAATCATGGTGTCCTCCCAGTGCCAAGCTCGACGCATAACGCGCCTGTGAGAGCAGTGTTCAACGGCCGATATGAACCTTGGCTGTATAACACCGTCGGAGATCGTTTCATTTTGCGCCGAATAGGCCTATATCGGCATCATCAGCGCCCGGCCGAAAGGTCGGGCGCCGTCGTATCCGGAACCCGACACCCCCGTTGTTCGGCGGGTCCAAAGACAAGAAGCGAAGACGCCCATGACCGAGATTCTGATGCCCAAGGCCACCGCGGTCTGGCTGGTCGACAACACCTCCCTGACGTTCGAGCAGATCGCGGCGTTCTGCGGCCTGCACCCGCTGGAAGTGCGGGGCATCGCGGACGGCGACGTGGCCCGTGACATCCGCGGCGTCGACCCCATCACCGGCGGCCAGCTCACCCGCGAGGAGTTGGACAAGGCCCAGGCGAACCCCGACTACCGCATGCAGGCCGTGGTCAGCCGCCACGCCGAGTTGCTGAAGACAAATAAGCCGGCCCCGAAGTACACGCCGGTCTCGCGCCGTCAGGACCGCCCGGACGCCATCGCCTGGTTCGTCCGCAACCACCCGGAAGTCACCGACGCCCAGATCTCCAAGCTCCTGGGCACCACCAAGGCGACCATTGAGAGCGTCCGCAACCGCACGCACTGGAACTCGGCCAACATCAAGCCGGTCGATCCCGTGACCCTGGGCCTGGTGGGCCAGCTGCAGCTGGACGAACTGGTCAAGAAGGCGGCCGAGAAGAAGGCCCGCGACGACGCCCGCAAGGGCGGCGGCGCCACCCTGCAGGCGGCCGACGCCCCGGCCGAGGAGCCCGTCGAGCCCGAATTCGTCCCCGAGGAGCGGGAACGCCGCGAAGCCGAGCCGACCGCCGAGTCGGTGTTCGGCAGCAGGGACTGACCTTCTCGTTCCTCCCCCATCGGGGGAGGGGGACCATGCGAAGCATGGTGGAGGGGCGTCACAGCGAGCGCGAGGCCAACACCCCTCCGTCTCGCCGGCTTCGCCGCCGATCCACCTTCTCCAAAGGGGAGGAACACGAAAAGGCCCCGGAGATCGCTCTCCGGGGCCTTCGGTCTTTCGGGAGGGACGGACTAGTGCGCCCGCGCTTCCAGACTGGTGATTTCTTCCTTCAACCGAAGCTTCTGTTGCTTCAACTCCCTGACTCGAAGCGAGTCCGCGGAAGGGCGGGTCGTTTCACGCTGGATGATCTCGTCCAGGGTGCGGTGACGATTTCCCAGTTCGCGGATACGAGCTTCAATGGTCATGGCTTGCGCCTCCATGTCTAAGGGACCACTAGAGTGAGCGCCCGGTCGGACCGCCTGTGGAATCAATTTCCGGTGAGGCTGGCGGCCTTCCGGACACCCCGACCCTGGAGCCCCAATTGGCCGAAGACGTGAACGGAGCCGCAAGTCTTCCGCCCCGCCGCCTGGTGGTGGGGATTTCCGGTGCGTCGGGCGTGGCCTATGGCGTGCGGACGCTGGACGCGCTGCGCGAACTCGGCGTCGAGAGCCACCTGGTGGTCAGCCGGGCGGCCCTGCTGACCCTGTCGCAGGAAACCGATCTGTCCGCGGACGATCTGTCCGCCCGCGCCGATGTGACGCACCGCCTCAACGACGTCGGCGCGGCCATCGCGTCGGGCTCGTTCCGGACCATGGGGATGATCGTCGCGCCCTGCTCGATCCGCACCATGGGCGAGATCGCCACCGGGGTGACGACGACCCTCCTGACCCGCGCCGCCGACGTGGCGCTGAAGGAGCGCCGCCCGCTGGTTCTGATGGTGCGCGAGACGCCCCTGCATCTGGGCCACCTGCGGACCATGACCGCCCTCGCCGAGATGGGCGCGGTGATCGCCCCGCCCCTGCCCGCCTTCTACGCCCGCCCGAAGTCCATTGAGGAGATGATCGACCAGTCGGTCGGCCGGGCGCTGGACGTCTTCGGGCTGGACTGGGCGGCCGTGAAGCGGTGGGACGGCCTGAAGGGGCCGGCGGTGGAATGACCCTTTGGGACTGGTCGGTCCAAGCCTGGGCCGCGCCCGGCGTCCAAGGGGCCGCCCTGGATCTGCAGGACGCCCAGGGGCAGTGCGTCCCGCTGCTGCTGTGGGCGGCCTGGGCGGCCCGGACCGGCCGCACGCCGGACGAGGAGACGGTCGAGGCCGCCTGCGACACCGCCCGCGTCTGGCTGGAGACGACCATCGCGCCGCTCCGCCAGGTCCGCCGCGCCCTGAAGACCCGTACGCCCGACATGGACGACGCCGCCCGCGAGGCCGTCCGCACCCAGGTGAAGGCGGTCGAACTGGCGGCCGAGCGCCATTTGCTGGAGGCGCTGGAGGCCTTGTCGACGGCCCCTGAAGGCGCGCCCCAGCCCGTTCTTCCGACGCTGATCGCCGTCGCGCGCCAGTGGTCGCCGATCACCCCGCGCGTCGCCCTGACCTTGCTCGCCGAGCGCCTTCCGGCCTGACCGGGGCCGCGCTATAAGCGGCGCCTCCGGGGCCAGACATGAACGACGACGAACCGTTTCTCACCGAGGAAGAGCAGGCGCTGCATGCCCGGCTCAAGGAGCTGCAGCAGGAGCACGCCGACCTGGACGCCTCCATCGAGGCGCTCGGCCACATGCCCATTCCGGACCAGCTGATGATCGCGCGGCTGAAGCGCAAGAAGCTGGTCCTGCGCGACGAGATCGTGAAGATCGAGGCCCGCATCCTGCCCGACATCATCGCCTAGGGCCTCAGGGCAGCATCATCGCCATGCCTATGGATTTCGGGGCGGTGGGGCCGAAGCCGAATTGTTCGTACAGCCGGTGCGCCTCGCCGTCGGCGATCAGGCTGACGTAGGCCTGGGACGGCGCCCGCGCCTTCAGTTCCGCCATCAGAGCCGCCATCACCGCCTTGCCCAGGCCTCGGCCCTGATGCGCGGGCTCCACGGCCATGTCGACGATCTGGAAGAACAGGCCGCCGTCGCCGATCACCCGCCCCATGGCCACCGCGCGGCCGCCGTGTTCGACCACCGCGGCGCACCAGGTGTTCGGCAGGCCGGCCGTCGCCCCCTCCAGCGTCTTGGGTGTCAGGCCGGCGACCTCGCGCAGGCGGCGATAGTCGGCGATCGCCGGCGTCCGCACGGACAGGCTGTATCCGTGGGGCAGGTTCGCGCCGCTCACCGTCCCTTCTTCCTGACCCACATCGCGGCGTCCGCCTCGGCCAGCCAGACCTCGGGGTCGGTGTGGCCGGCGAAGGCGCGGACGCCGAACGAGCCGCCCAATCCGGCGGAACGGCCTTCCCACTGGAACGGATCGCTCTCCAGCGCCACGGCCAGGCGGCGGGCTTTCTCGCGGCCCTCGTCCAGGCCGGCGTTGAGCATCAGCAGGCCGAATTCGTCGCCGCCCAGCCGGCCGACCGCGTCGGACTCACGAAGATTCGCCCGCATCAGCTCGGCCACGTGCACCAGGGCGGCGTCGCCCGCGGCGTGGCCCAAGGCGTCGTTGACGCCCTTGAAGCCGTCCAGGTCCAGGTACAGCAGCACCGCCGGCACCTCATGGCGCTGGCAGAAGGCCATGGCGCTCTTCATCGCCGCGACGAAGCCGCGGCGGTTCAGCGCCGGCGTCAGCACGTCGTGGTCGGCCGCCGCCTCGGCCGCCTCGGCGCGCAGGCGCAGCCGCTCGATCTCGGCGCGCAGGCGCTCGATCTCGGAATACGGGTCGATCAGGGCCGCGTCGGTCACGGGCGGAAAAGGCTCCCCGGCCGGCGACTCAACACATCCGGCCATGCCGGAGCCTAACGCCCTCGGTTGCGGGCGCAACGCGAGTCCTGTATCGCGCCGCTTTCCCGCGAAAGGGCGAAGCATGGCGACCGAGACTCCGCCGGTGGCGATCATCATGGGCAGCCGCTCGGACTGGCCGACGATGAAGCACGCGGCCGACACCCTGGATCGCCTGGGCGTGGCCTGGACCGCCAAGGTCGTCAGCGCCCACCGTACGCCCCAGCGCCTGTTCGACTTCGCCACGGGCGCCCGCGCGGCGGGCCACAAGGTGATCATCGCCGGCGCCGGCGGCGCGGCGCACCTGCCGGGCATGGCCGCCTCGATGACCGATCTGCCCGTCCTGGGCGTGCCGGTGCAGTCCAAGGCGCTGAAGGGGCTGGATAGCCTGCTGTCGATCGTCCAGATGCCAGGCGGCGTGCCTGTCGCGACCCTGGCCATCGGCGAGGCGGGGGCCAAGAACGCCGGCATCCTGGCCGCCCAGATCCTGGCCCTGAACGACCCGGTGCTGGCCGGACGGCTGACCGCCTTCCGCGAGGCCCAGACCGAGAGCGTCCACGAGACGGTCGAGGACTGAGTGAGCGTCTCCGCCCTTCCCCTGCCCCCCGGCTCGACCATCGGCATCCTGGGCGGCGGCCAGTTGGGCCGAATGCTCAGCCAGGCGGCCTCGCGCCTGGGGTTCAACGTGGTCATCCTGGATCCGGAAGAGAACAGCCCGGCCGGCCGCGTCTCCCAGGGCCAGGTGATCGCCGCCTACGACGACGCCGCCGCCCTGACCGTGCTGGGCCGCGTCGCCCAGGCCGTCACCTTCGAGTTCGAGAACGTCCCCGCCTCCTCCGTCCAGGCCCTGGCCCAGGACGGCGCCTGGGTCGCCCCCGGTCCCAAGGCCCTGGCGATCGCCCAGGACCGGGTGGAGGAGAAGGCCTTCCTGAACGGCGTGGGCGCGACCACCGTCGATTTCGCCGCCGTCGACGACCTGGACGACCTGTTGGCCGGGCTGGAGCGGCTGGGCGCGCCCGCCCTGCTCAAGACCGTCGCGACGGCTACGACGGCAAGGGCCAGGTCTGGGTGCAGTCTGCGGAGATGGCCGCCGACGCCTGGAACGCCATCGGCGAGCGCCCGGCCATCCTTGAGGCCAGGGCCGCCTTCACCCGCGAGCTGTCGGTCATCGCCGCCCGGGGCCGCGACGGCCAGGTCGCCGTCTATCCGCTGGGCGAGAACATCCACAAGGGCGGGGTGTTGAAGACCACCCTGGCGCCGGCGGACGTGGACGCCAAGACGCAGACGCGCGCCACCGAGATCGCCAAGGCGATCCTCGAAGGCCTGGACTACGTCGGCGTGATGGGGGTGGAGCTGTTCGACCTGGGCGGCGGCGCGCTGCTGGTCAACGAGATCGCCCCGCGGGTGCACAACACCGGCCACTGGACCCAGGACGGCTGCGTCTGCGACCAGTTCGAACAGCACATCCGCGCCGTCGCCGGTTGGCCGCTGGGCCCCACCGATGCGCACTTCCAGGTCGAGATGACCAATCTGCTGGGCGACGAGGTCGATCAGTGGACGAAGCTGGCCGGCGAGCCGGACATGCGCCTGCATCTCTACGGCAAGGCCGAGGCGCGGCCCGGCCGCAAGATGGCCCACGTGAACCGGGTGAAGGGGCTGTAGCCTTCCTTTCGTCATCCCGGACGAAGGCGAGCGGAGCGAGCCGAAGATCCGGGACCCAGCGGCGCCGCAGCGTCAGCGAAGGCGATGGTTCAGCGAGCTGTGTGCGTGACAGCTTCGCGCTCTCGCGCGCCGCTGGGTCCCGGCCTTCGCCGGGATGACGAAAGGAAGGGCGGTCGTGCCCCCTACTCCGTCTTCGCCCCGTACCGCATCCGGCTCAGCGCATCCGCCACTTTGCGCAGCGGCGCGTCGAAGTCCTTGCCGGCCTTCCACTTCTCGAAGGCCATGACGTTCTCGATGCGCGCCGCCACGAAGGCCTCGGCCGGTTCGCGGCCGTCGAACCAGCGCATCGTCAGCGCCGGGATCAGGATGCCCGACAGGATCGCCCGCTTGGAATAGTGGTTCCAGTCCGTGGCGGTATCCCCCGCCCAGTTCCACAGCAGGTCGGCCGTCTCCCAGGCCAGCTTCAGTCCCAGGTCGGCGTTGGTGGGCAGGGCCAGGAAGGCGGCGCATTTCCTGGTCGCCTCGAGGTCTTCCGCCCCCGCCTCCATCCGCGCGGACAGGGCGCGGGCGATTCGCTCGCGGATCTTCAGCGACGTCGCCTCCACCCCGGCCAGGGCCGCCATGGCCCCGGTCGTCGTGCCGGCGCGACAGCAGCGCGGCCAGGTCGCGCGCGCCGTTGGGCAGCAGCAGCTCCTCGTCGCCCAGCGACAGCCCTTCCGCCTCGCAGGCGGCCCGCACCAGCCGTGCGTTCCAGCCCAGCACGGGCGCGCGGACGATGGCGGCGTCCAGCACGGCCTGCTCCGTCCGGTCGGCCCAGTCGCCCTTCGGCGCGTCGTTCGACAGATGCGGCGCTTCGGTCATGAGCTCAGCATAAGCCCGTCGGACGGGCGTTTCGAGCCTTCACATCTTGCCGCGACGATCTGGACAGCGGGGGTCGGCTCGTGTATCAGCCCGCCTTCACTCACGGGCCCCGGTCCGCGAGCACGAATTTTATTTGTCTGCCCGTCTCCCTCACAGGACGCGGCGGGCGGCCAAAGGAGAGTTTCACCTGGTTCAGATTTTCGTCCGCGACAACAACGTCGATCAGGCCCTGAAGGCCCTGAAGAAGAAGATGCAGCGCGAAGGCAGCTTCCGTGAAATGAAGCGCCACGTGCACTACGAGAAGCCCTCGGAGAAGCGCGCCCGCCAGAAGGCCGAGGCCGTTCGCCGCGCCCGCAAGCTGGCCCGCAAGCGCGCCCAGCGCGAAGGCCTGCTGCCGGCGCCCAAGCCCCGCACCCCGGGCGGTCGCTAAGACCCTTGCCGCAAGGCTGACAGATCAAGGGCCGCTCCGGAAGCCGGAGCGGCCCTTTTCTTTGGCTTCACCTCTCCATTCGCCTTCAAGCGAACGGAGAGGACAGGCGGGCCGCAGGGCCGCCAGGCGGGGGCGACGCTGGCCGGGGTCGTCAGAGCTCCGATCGCATCCGCTGGCGTCGCCCTCACCTGACCGCTGACGCGGTCTGTCCTCTCCATCGCCTTGGAGGGCGATGGAGAGGTGAACCTAGTTCCCCCCGCCCCGGATCGCCGCGCCGAAGCTCTTCCAGCTCAGCTTCACGTCCGACAGGGCGCCGGCCCGGAAGGCCCGGCCCGAGAGCCACACCATCAGCAGCGCGAAGGCGAACATGCCGGCCATGGCGCCGATCAGCTCGTAGAGCGGCGGATCGGCCGGCAGGCGGGCCATCATCAGGAACGGCGTGAAGAAGGGCACCCACGAGAGGATCTTCACCACCGGCGCGTCCGGATTGGTCATGGCCATCGACATGGTCATCATCGGAATGATCAGCACCATCATGATCGGCCCCATCAGGGTCTGGGCGTCGCGCGGCGTCTCACAGAAGGCGCCGATGGCGGCGAACAGCACCGCGTACATCAGGTAGCCGCCGACCATGAAGGCCGCGAACCAGCCCAGCATGCCGCCGGTCAGCAGGATGTCGCCGACCATGGAGGCCTGCTCGGGCGCGAACGAGACCAGGCCCGCGGCCCCGATGGCGCCCCAGCCCAGAAGGACCGTGACGGTCAGCATCGCCACCCCCAGCACCTTGCCGGTGAGGATCTCGGTCGGCGAGGCCGAGGACAGCAGCACCTCCAGGATCTTGTTGGATTTCTCCTCCATGACGCTGTTCAGCAGGATCGAGGCTCCCGTGATGATCAGCGACCACAGCAGGAAGCCCCCAGCCATGCCGATGATCGCCGGCAGCTTGTCGCGCAGCGAGACCTCGCCCCCGCTCGCCGAGCGCGGCGAGAAGGCCTTCACCTCGGGGCGGAACCGCTCGGCGGCCTCGACCACCGAGGCGTCGATCCCGGCGCCTTCGAACACCGTGCGGCGATTGGCGGCGCGCAGGGCGTCGCGGACGAAGTCCTCGACCGTGTCGTCGGTGGCGCGAGCGGTCCACACTCGGGCCGACGGCTTTCCCTCGCCGTCGCGGGTCAGGAAGACCACCGCATCCAGCCGGTCGGACTTGGGCGTGTCGTCGGTCAGCCAGCGGCGGACGGCCGTATCCCGCGCCGCGCCGGGCGCCGCCGCGACGATCTCGGACGGTGTGTCGACGATGCGCAGGCGCGGGCCGGACAGGGAGGCAAAGGCGCCCTTGGCGGCGCTGGACGCGCCGGATGCCGGGACCCCGGTCGTTTTCTCGGCCTGTTCCATAGCCTGGCGCTCGCGCTCCCGACGGCGTTCGACGTCTCGGCGCAGGGAGTCCTGGATGGCCGCCGCCAGGCCGGTCGCCTGGGGGCCTTCCTCGACCACGGCGACGGCGCGCACGGGTTCCGAGGACTTGATCAGCACCGGCACCGCCCCGCCCAGCACCGCGAATAGCGGAAACGCCAGCAGCGACAGCCAGAAGCCGACGGTCTTGGCGTAGGCGGCGTATTCGCGCCGCGCGATCAGCAGGATGCGGTTCATCGGACGGCCTCCGCGCCGGCGGACTTCACGGACTGGTCGACGTCGGGACGATCCCCGGTCAGGTCGATGAAGGCGTCGTGCAGGCTGGGTTCGCGCAGTTCGAAGCGGCGCACGTCCAGGCCGCCCAGGAAGGCCGCCTTCAATGCGTCCTGTCCCCGGCCGCCCTGGCCCAGCGCGGCCTTCAGCACGCGCACCCCGTCATGGTCCGAGATCACCTCGACCCCGGTCACGCCCGGCAGGCCGGCGGCCTGGTCGGAGGCGATGGCCCCTTCCAGCTCCAGGAAACGACGGGATGTGGCCTTGGCCTCGTCGACCGTCCCCTCGAAGGCCTTTCGGCCCCGGGCCAGCAGCACGACCCGGTCGCACAGCCGCTCGGCGTGCTGCATCACATGGGTCGAGAACAGCACCGTCGCCCCGTCCGCCGCCAGGCCGCGGATCATCTGCTCCAAGCCCTGCTGATTGACCGGGTCCAGGCCCGAGAACGGCTCGTCCAGGATCACGAACTCGGGCCGGTGCACCACCGACGAGATCAACTGGACCTTCTGGGCCATCCCCTTGGACAGCTCCTTCATCTTCTTGCGGCTGGCCGCGCCCAACCCTTGGGCCTCCAGCATCTCCTTGGCGCGCTTGCGGCCCTCGCCCATCGGCAGGCCCTTCAGCGAGCCGAAGAAGGCGATGGCGTCGACCGGCGTCATCTTCTTGTAGAGCCCACGCTCCTCCGGCAGGAAGCCGATGCGGTCGCGCACCCGGCGCCCGTCGTCGGCGCCCAGGATCTCGATCCGCCCGCTGGTGGCCGGCTGCAGGCCCAGGATCATCCGGATGGTGGAGGTCTTGCCCGCCCCGTTCGGGCCTAGGAAGCCGCAGATCGCGCCCTTCCCGACCTGGAAGCTGAGGTCGCGCACGGCCTGGAATTCGCCGTACCGCTTGCTCACGCCCTCTAGCGTCAATGCCGCTGTCATATGCCCTCCGTCGTTCTGGCGTCCTTGGTAGGTGTGTAAAGGACGTTTGACAACCCGAGAGCGCCGGCCTCGCTGTCCGTTTGTCATGAATTCCGTGTCATGTTCAGACGATACGAGTCGTATCCTCCGGACGCCGATGCCCTTGGACGCCACCCCTTCCCCCGTCGCGCCGCCGCCCGCGTCCCGCCTGTGGACGCCGGCGCCAGCGCGGCCGTGGCGGTGGCGTCAGCTGGTCGGTATTGGCGCTGCTCAATCCGTCGCTGGCCGTCGCCGCTGCTGTCGGCGCCCCTCGCTCGACGGCCCCTCGTCGCCGTGAC
>NZ_JBNFOJ010000042.1:0-14992 GCF_057364705.1 Brevundimonas sp. CURTG3B2_SDJG | reverse complement strand
CCGCGTGCCCAGCAGCAGCACGGTCTTGCCGGGCGGCAACCGTCCGGCGCCCTGCGCCTCGACCAGGGCGGTGGGGCAGGGATGCGGCGATCTGGTTGCCCCGCGCGGCGAAGATGTCCACCACTCGGCCGGGATCGCCGCCCATCAGCCGGCGCACATGCTCCAGCCCCGGCGCGCTGGCCTGGTGGGGCACGATCAGGCCGACGGTCTCGCGCGTCAGACCCGCCTCGCCCAGGATGCGGTCGATCAGGACCGGCAGCGACCGCGCCGCCGCCTTGAAGATGCCGAAGGCGTCCATGTGGAAGCGCGCGCCGTCAGCCAGCGCCTCGAAGCCGTGCTCGATCCGGATGCGGGTCCCGCCCGAGCGAAGGGTCGCCAGGTCCTTGCCTTCGCCATAGGTCTCGAAGCCGCGCGCCAGCAGGCCGGGTCCGGACGGATCGGTTCCAGCCTCCACGCAGACGGCCGCGGCCCCGTCTCCAAAGATGGCGGCCGATGCAGGCGTGTCCCAGTCCAGTCCGGCGGAGGCGATGTCGCTGGACACCACCAGGGCCCGCCGGAAGCGGCCGCTCTCGAAACCCATGGCCACGATGTCCAGGGCCGTGACGAACGACAGGCAGGTCTGGTTGACGTCGAAGGCCCAGACCCCCGACTTGCCGAGGCCCAGCGCCTCCTGGATCAGCACCGAGGTCCCCGGGATCGGCTGCTCCATCACCCCGCAGGCCCCGATCAGAACGTCCAGGTCCGCCGGTTCCCAGCCCGCCATGGCCAGGGCCCGGCGGGCGGCTTCGGCGCCCATCATGGAGGTGGTCTCGTCCGGCGCGGCCACGCCCCGGGCCGCGATTCCGAACTGGCCTTCCGTCCAGCCGGCCGCCTGTCCGAAGACCTTGTCCAGTTCTGAGGAGGGGCGCTGCTCACGCGGCGCATAGGCTCCGAAACCCGTAAGCGTCATCGGCGTCATGTCGCGAGACTTAGTCGCGCCCGCGGGGACCGTCTATCGCTCTGGACGAACTGTCAGGTTTATTTTAAGCTTCAAATATGTCGTCGCGGGAAGCTGTCCAGAGCATCGCCGTCGTGGGCGCCGGACCGGGCGGCCTGTACCTCGCCATTTCGCTGAAGCTGCGCGATCCGGCGCTGAAGGTGACGGTCTACGAGCGGAATCGGCCGGACGACACCTTCGGCTGGGGCGTGGTCTTCTCGGACCAGACGCTGGCCAATCTGAAGGCCAACGACCCCGAGACGGCGGCGATCATCGAGGCGGCCTTCGTCCATTGGGACGATATCGACGTCCATATCCACGGCCATACGATCCGGTCCGGCGGGCACGGCTTCGCCGGCGTCGGCCGCAAGCGGCTGCTGAACATCCTCCAGGACCGCGCCCGCTCGCTGGGCGTCGACCTGCGGTTCGAGCACGAGGTCGAGGACGCCCGCGCCCTGGACGCCGACGTGGTGGTGGCCGCCGACGGCCTGAACAGCCGCGTGCGCAACGCCGACCCCGAGACCTTCGGCGTCGACGTCGATGTCCGCGCCAACAAATACGTCTGGCTGGGCACGACCCAGGCCTTCGACGCCTTCACCTTCGCCTTCGTCGAGACCCCGCACGGCTGGATCTGGGCCCACGCCTACCAGTTCGAACCGGGCGCCTCGACCTTCATCGTCGAGTGCACAGAGGCGACTTGGCGGGGCCTGGGCTTCGACGCCATGGATCAGGACCAGACCTGCCGGAAAGCCGAGACCCTGTTCGCCGACTGGCTGGGCGGCCATTCGCTGATGAGCAACGCGCGGCACCTGCGCGGTTCGGCCTGGCTGAACTTCCCGCGGGTGGCTTGCGCCAATTGGCGCGACGGCAAGGTGGTGCTGATGGGGGACGCGGCTCACACCGCCCATTTCTCGATCGGCTCGGGCACCAAGCTGGCGTTCGAGGACGCCATCCGCCTGGCCGAGGCCCTGACCGGCGATCGCGACCTGGAGACCTATGAGGCCGAGCGCCGGGTCGAGGTGCTGAAGCTGCAGAGCGCGGCGCGGAACTCGACGGAGTGGTTCGAGAACCTGGAGCGCTATGTCGGCCTGGAGCCGCTGCAGTTCGCCTACAGCCTGCTGACGCGCAGCCAGAGGGTCAGTCACGAGAACTTGCGCCTCCGAGACGTGGACTTCCTGACCGGCGTCGAGCGCTGGTTCGCCGACGGCGCCGGCGCGCCGCCGTCCAAGGCCCCGCCACCGCCGATGTTCGCGCCGCTGCGCCTGAGGGGGCTGACCCTGCCGAACCGCGTCGTGGTCTCGCCCATGTGCATGTACTCGGCCGAGGACGGCCTCGTGGGCGACTTCCACCTGGTCCACCTGGGCGCCGCGCCATGGGCGGGGCGGGCCTGGTGTTCACCGAGATGACCGATGTGTCCGCCGACGGCCGGATCACGCCCCACTGCGCCGGAATGTATCGGCCCGAGCACCGCGACGCCTGGAAACGCATCGTCGATTTCGTCCACGGCCAGGGATCGCGGATCGCCCTCCAACTGGCGCACGCCGGCCGCAAGGGCTCGGTGGAACGGCCTTGGGGACCGCGGCCCGACCTGCCGCTTCTGGAGGGCGGCTGGGAGCTGATCGCGCCGTCGCCGATCCCCTGGTCCGACGCCGATCAGGTTCCGCGCCAGATGACCCGCGAGGACATGGATCGCGTGAAGGCCGACTTCGTACGCTCCGTCGGCTGGGCCCAGGAGGCCGGCTTCGACATGGTCGAGCTGCACTGCGCCCACGGCTATCTGCTGTCGTCCTTCCTGACGCCGGTGTCGAACCGCCGGACCGACGAGTACGGCGGCCCGGTCGAGAACCGGTTGCGCTATCCGCTGGAGGTGTTCCACGCCATGCGGGCGGCCTGGCCGGAGGACAAGCCGATGTCGGTGCGCCTGTCGGCCACCGATTGGTGCGACGAAGGACTCAGTCCGGAGGACTCGGTCGCCATCGCCCGCGCCTTCGCCGACGCCGGATGCGACCTGATCGACGTGTCCGCCGGGCAGACGACGCCCGAGGGCAAGCCCGTCTACGGCCGCATGTTCCAGACCCCGCTCAGCGATCGCATCCGCAACGAGGCGGGGGTGGCGACGATGGCCGTGGGCAACATCTTCGAGCCCGACCATGTGAACGGCATACTGGCCGCCGGCCGCGCCGACCTGTGCGCCCTGGCCAGGCCGCACCTGGCCGACCCGAACTGGAGCCTGCGGGCCGCCGCCGAACTGGGCTGGCGCGGCCAGCGGCCGCCCGACCCCTATCTGGCCGGCTTCGCCCAACTGGCCCGCAATCTCGAGAAGCAGCAGCAGGCGGGGCCGGTATGACATTGGACGGACGCCACGCGGTGGTGACGGGCGCCGGGTCGGGTATCGGGCGGGCGACGGCGGAGCTGCTGGCCCTCTCCGGCTGCCGGGTCACCCTGATCGGCCGCCATGTAGGACGCCTGACGGAGACCGCCGACCGCATCGGAGACCAGGCCTTCGCCGCGCCCGGCGACGTCACCGATCCCGACGCCCTTGAGGCCGCCATCGACGCCGGCCGCGACCGCTTCGGTCCCGTCGACATCCTGGTGAACAACGCGGGCGGCGCTTCGTCCGCGCCGTTCCTGAAAGCCTCCGGCGAAGACCTCCGCGCGATGCTGGCCCTGAACCTGGAGGCGCCCGTCCAGGCGATCCGGCTGGTGCTGGACGGCATGATCGCCCGCCGGCAGGGGCGGATCGTCAACGTCGCCTCCACCGCCGGATTGAAGGGCTACGCCTATGTGTCGGCCTATGTCGCGGCCAAGCACGGCCTGGTCGGCTTGACCCGAGCGCTGGCGCTGGAGGTCGCGTCCAAGGGCGTCACGGTCAACGCCGTCTGCCCGGGCTTCACCGACACCGACCTGGTCGCCCGCTCGGTCCAGGCCATCGTCGGCAAGACCGGCCGCAGCGAGGACGAGGCCAGGGCGGCGCTCGCCGCCTCCAATCCGCAGGGTCGGCTGATCACCCCCGACGAGGTGGCGGAGACCATCGTCTGGCTGTGCGGCGACGGGGCCTCGGGGGTGAACGGCGCGGCGATCCCGATCGCCGGGGGCGAGCCGTGAGCGCCGCCGCCCTTCCCGATCGACTGGGCGGAGCGCCCGACGGCAAGCGCGCGCTCCGGCTGTGGCTCCGGCTGCTGACCTGCTCCACCGCGATCGAGCAGCGCGTGTCGCAAAGACTGCGCGACGAGTTCGGCTCGACCCTGCCGCGCTTCGACATGCTGTCCGCCCTGCACCGCGCGGGCGAAGCGGGACTGACCATGGGCGAGGCGTCGCGGATGCTGATGGTGTCCAACGGCAACATCACCGGCCTGGCCCAGCGCCTGAAGGCCGACGGCCTGATCCAGCACTTGCCGGGTCCGGATCGCCGCGTACAGCGGGTGCGCCTCACCGCCGAGGGCAAGGCCCGCTTCGCCGCCATGGCCCGGGCGCACGAACGCTGGATCGAAGGCCTGTTCGCCGGCCTGACCGACGGCGAGGCCGAGGACCTGACCGGACTGCTGGACCGCACCAAGCGCTCCATCCAGTCCGCCGATCACCAGGAGACGAACTCATGAAGGCGCGCGCGTACGAGGCCAGGCATTTCCTGTGGTCGGTGGGCGACGATGGAATCGCCACCCTCACCCTGAACCGGCCCGAGCGGAAGAATCCACTGACCTTCGAGTCCTACGCCGAGATGCGCGACCTGTTCCGCGCCCTGGTCCACGCCTCGGACTGCAAGGCGGTGATCGTCACCGGCGCCGGCGGGAACTTCTCCTCGGGCGGCGACGTGCACGAGATCATCGGGCCGCTGACCGAAATGGCCATGCCGGCCCTGCTCGACTTCACCCGCATGACCGGCGACCTGGTCAAGGCCATGCGCGGCTGCCCGCAGCCGGTGATCGCGGCCCTGGACGGGGTCTGCGTGGGAGCGGGGGCGATCATGGCGATGGCCTCCGACCTGCGGATCGCCACGCCGCGGACCAAAACCGCCTTCCTGTTCACCCGCGTCGGCCTGGCGGGCTGCGACATGGGCGCCTGCGCCATCCTGCCTCGCCAGATCGGCCAGGGCCGGGCGTCGGAGCTGCTCTTCACCGGCCGGGTGATGACCGCCGAGGAGGGCGAGCGCTGGGGCTTCCACAATCGCCTGGTCGAGCCCGAGGGCCTGATGGAGTCCGCGCTGGAGCTAGCGCGGTCGCTGGCCCGGGGGCCGACCTTCGCCCACGGAATCACCAAGAACCAGCTGAACGTCGAATGGGACATGAGCCTGGACGCCGCTATCGAGTCCGAGGCCCAGGCCCAGGCCATCTGCATGAAGACGAACGACTTCCGCCGGGCCTACGAGGCGTTCGCGGCCAAGCGCGAGCCGGTGTTCGAGGGGAACTGAGTCATGGCCGACCGCAGCTTCCTGGACTGGCCCTTCTTCGAGGACCGTCACCGCGCGTTCGCCGCCGATCTCGAGGCCTGGGCCGAGGCTGAGGGCGAGGTGCTCCATCTCCACGGCGATCATGACCTGGACGGCGACTGCCGCGCGATTCTGAAGGCCCTGGCCGGCGGCGGTTGGCTCAGGAACGCCGTGCCGGACGCGGACGGGAAGCTGGACGTCCGCGTCCTGTGCCTGACACGCGAGGCCCTGGCCCGCCGCTCAGGTCTGGCCGACTTCGTTTTCGCCATGCAGGGGCTGGGCTCCGGCCCGATCAGCCTGTTCGGAACGCCCGACCAGAAGGCGCGGTGGCTGCCCGGCGTCGCGACCGGCGAGATCATCTCGGCCTTCGCCCTGTCCGAGCCGGAGGCCGGCTCCGATGTCGCGGCCCTGGCGACCACCGCGCGGCCGGACGGGGACGGCTGGGTGCTGGACGGGATCAAGACCTTCATCTCGAACGGCGGCCTGGCCGACCGCTACGTCGTCTTCGCCCGAACGGGTGAGGGGGAGGGCGCCAAGGGGCTCGGCGCCTTCGTCGTGGACGCGGAGGCGCCGGGCTTCGAGGTCGTCGAACGCATCCCGCTGATGGCGGCCCATCCTCTGGCGACGATCCGGTTCGACGGCTGCCGCATCGACGGCGATCGGCTCCTGGGCCAGCCCGGCGAGGGCTTCCGCATCGCCATGGCGACCCTGGACGTGTTCCGTTCGACGGTCGCCGCGGCCGCCCTGGGATTCTCGCGACGAGCCTTCGACGAGGCGGCGGCGCGGGCCACGACACGCCGGCTGTTCGGCGCCCCGATGAGTGATCTGCAGCTGGTTCAGGCGTCCCTGGCCGAGATGGCGCTGAAGATCGACGCCTCGGCCCTGCTGATCTACCGCGCCGCCTGGCTGAAGGACCAGGGCGCGCCCCGGGTCACCCGCGAGGCCGCGATGGCCAAGCTCTACGCCACCGACGAGGCCCAGGCCGTGATCGACCAGGCCGTGCAGCTGTTCGGCGGCCTGGGCGTGACGGCCGGCCACCCGGTCGAGCGGCTGTACCGCGAGATCCGGGCGCTGCGCATCTACGAGGGCGCCTCCGAGGTTCAGAAGATCGTCATCGCCCGCCAGGCGCTGGCGGCCATGACGGAGCGCGTGCATGGCTGAGACGGCCCATCTCGACCGCTTCGTCCTGGACCGCCTGCCGCCGGCGGACCAGCGGCCGGAGTTGATCTTCACCCTGCCGGAGCTGGCCTATCCCGAGCGGATGAACGCGGGCGTGGAGCTTCTGCGCCGCGCCATCGCCGCCGCCGGTCCGGACGGCCGCGCGCTGAGCGACGTCGACCATGCGTTCAACTGGGGCCGGGTCGACGCGATCTCGGACCGGATGGCCAGGGTGCTGGTCGAGGACATGGGCCTGGTTCCGGGCAACCGCGTCCTGCTGCACGGCCCGAACGCGTCCTGGACTGTCCTGGCCTGGTTCGCGATCCTGAAGGCCGGCGGCGTGGTGGTGGCGACAATGCCGATGCTGCGCGCCGCCGAGCTGGCGACCGTCATCGACAAGGCCGGCGTCAGCCACGCCCTGGTCTATTCGACCCTGACCGAGGCCGTCGCCGAAGCCCGGACGGCCTCCACATCGCTGGTCCGGGTCATGGATTCAACGACGCTGCAGCAGGCCGCCCAGGCCCTGCCGTCCGGCGTCGCCTTCGAAGCCGTCGACACCGCCGCCGAGGACCCCGCCCTGATCGCCTTCACCTCGGGCACCACCGGCAAGCCGAAGGGCTGCGTCCACTTCCATCGCGACGTCCTGGCGATGGCCGACACCTTCGCGCGCCACACCCTGGACCTCGCGCCGGGCGACGTGGTGGTGGGCACCCCGCCGCTGGCCTTCACCTTCGGGCTGGGAGGGCTGGTGGTCTTCCCCGCCGCGGCGGGGGCCGCGACCGCGTTCCCCCCGCGCCCCGGCTTCGACGCCCTGGCCGAAACCATCGCGCGCCACCGGGCCACCGCCATCTTCACCGCCCCGACCGGCTATCGCGCCCTGCTGAAGCTGACTGGCGATCATGACCTGTCGTCTCTGCGCACCTGCGTCTCGGCGGGCGAGGCCCTACCGGCGGCCACCTCGGACGCCTGGCGCGAGGCGACCGGGGTGCGCATCGTGGACGGCATCGGCTCGACCGAGATGATCCACATCTTCATCTCGGCCCGGGGCGACGACATCCGCCCGGGCGCGACGGGCAAGGCCGTGCCGGGCTATGAGGCGCGGATCGTCGACGAGGCCGGACGGCCGCTGGCCTCCGGCCAGACCGGCCGGCTGGCGGTGCGTGGGCCGACCGGCTGCCGCTACCTGGACGACCCGCGTCAGGCCGACTACGTCCAGGGCGGCTGGAACCTGACCGGCGACGTCTACCGGCTGGATGAGGACGGCTATTTCTGGTTCGTGGCCCGCGCCGACGACATGATCATCTCGTCCGGCTACAACATCGGCGCCCCCGAGGTGGAAAACGCTCTACTGCGCCACCCCGCCGTCGCCGAGGCCGCGGTGATCGGCGCGCCGGACGAGGAGCGTGGCCAGATCGTGAAAGCCTTCGTGGTCCTGAACCCGGGCCATGCCGCCTCCGGCGCCTTGAGAACCACCCTTCAGGAGCATGTTAAGGGCCAGATCGCGCCCTACAAATACCCGCGCGCCCTGGAGTTCGTGGACGCCCTGCCCAAGACCCAGACCGGCAAGCTGCAGCGCTTCCGGCTGAAGGGGGACGCATGACGGGTCAGGTGTTCACCGCCGAGCGGCGGGTGCGGTTCGCCGACTGCGACGCCGCCGGCATCGTCTTCTTCCCGCGCTATTTCGAGATGCTGAACGGCGTGGTCGAGGACTGGTTCGCGCAACGCCTGGGCCTGTCCTTCCGCGAGCTGCACCAGGACCGGGGCCTCAGCGTGCCTACGGCCGCGGTCGAGGCCCGGTTCATCGCGCCCTCGCGGTTGGAGGACGACCTGACCTTCTTTCTGACCGTCACCCGGCTGGGCGGCGCCTCCTGCGGCCTCAGGCACCGGATCGAATGCGGCGGCGCGCTTCGCTTCGAGGCGACCCAGACCCTCGTGCATGTCGGTCGCGCGCTGAAGCCCGAACCCTGGCCCCAGGCCCTGCGCGACCGGATCGCGCCCTTCGTGGAGACCGTCCGATGAACCGCGTGCTGCTGCCCGAGGGCTGGCCCCGGCCCAAGGGCTACTCCAATGGAATCCTGGCCGAAGGCCGCACGGTCTTCGTCGCCGGCCAGATCGGCTGGACCCCCAAGGGCGTCTTCCCGGAGGGTTTCGCCGCCCAATTCCGCCAGACGATCGACAACACCCTGGCGGTCCTGGCCGAAGCCGGGGCCGGGCCCGAGCACATCGTGCGGATGACCTGGTTCGTGGTCGACAAGCGCGAATACCTGGCCAGCCTGCGCGACATCGGCGCGGTCTGGCGTGAGCGGATCGGGCCGCACTACCCGGCCATGGCGGTGGTCGAGGTCAAGAGCCTGATCGAGGACGCCGCCCGGCTGGAGATCGAGACGACCGCCGTCATCGGCTGACCAGGCCCAGCGGTCCGATCAACCAGGTCGCCCAGATTCCGACCGCCAGGAACACCCCGAAGGGCAGGCGGGTGGCGCCGTCGACGCGGCGTCCGCCGGCTTTCAGCGCCAGGGCGACGCTCAGCCCCGCCGCCGCCGCCCAGATCAGCACCGAGGGAAGGCCGATCCAGCCGACCCAGGCGCCGCCGCCCGCCAGCAGGAACGGGTCTCCTCCGCCCAGCCCGTCCCGCTTGCGAAACAGGCGATAGAGCTTGGCCAGCGCCCACAGTCCGCCGAAGCCGACGGCGACGCCGATCAGCGCGTCCAGGGGAACGCCCTTGCCATCCAGGCCGCGCCGGCCAGGCCGGTCGCCAGGAGGGGCAGGGTCAGGGCGTCCGGCAGCCAGAAATGCTCGGCGTCGACCACCGCGATCAGCAGCAGCTGCCAGCCCAGCAGGGCCGTCAGCGCGGCGTGAACCGGATCCCGTCCGGCCAGGGCGGCCCAGACGCCGACGCCGGCGCACGCCGCCTCCATCAAGGGGTATCGGATCGGGATGCGGGCGCCGCACTCGGTGCAGCGCCCCATGGACAAGGCGTAGCTGAGCAGGGGAATCAGACGCCAGGGCGCCAGCGTCCGCCCGCAGCCGGCGCAGCGCGACCGTCCCGCGACCACCGGCTGACTCCGGGGAAGACGCAGGCTGACCAGGCCCAGGAAGCTGCCCGCCAGCAGCCCCAGACCTCCCAGCACGGCGGCGATCACGACGGATTCCAAGGCGCGTCTCCCGCGAGGCGAGGCTCCCTAGCGGGGGCCGGCGAACCTCCTCAACCATGACTTTGTGACGATTGGATCGTGTCGGGACGGACTTTCATCGATCCGCGACGACAACTTCACGGAACCGCGCCGAAACCGTCACCGTGGCGCGGCCCCGCTGTCATATCCGGCGGCTAGCGACCGGTGAGGGCAGGGGGCTGTGTGTCTCGCGACCAGGGGATGAACCTCCGGTCCCGCCTGTCGAACGCTCAACACGACCAGACATGGTGACACCGATGACCGGCTTCCGACTGACGACCCTGCTCGCCCTCTCCGCCAGCGCCTTGACCCTTGCCGCCTGCGGTTCGTCCGAAGTCGCCTCGCCGGGCGAGGGCGATTTCGGCAACCCGGGCAACCCGGGCAACCCGGGCAACCCCGGCAATCCGGCTCCGGGCACGCCCGCCGCGGATTGCCCCACCGGCTTCAGCAACGTCGGCCTGATCGCCAACAACACCCTGCGGGTCTGCCAGCTGCCGACCACCATCACCGGCAATCTGACCGTGCCGCTGCGCGCCGGCACCATCTACGCCATCAGCGGCCGCACCCAGGTCGGCGTCGACTTGGGCGCCGATCCGGCCGCCCCGGTCGCCGGCGGCGCCCAGGGCATCCTGACCGTCGAGGCGGGCGTGCGCATCTTCGGCTCCAGCGGTTCGGACTATCTGCTGGTCAACCGCGGCTCGCAGATCTTCGCCGAAGGCTCGGCCACCAACCCGATCGTCTTCACCAGCCGGGCCAACGTCGAGGGCACGACCACCGAGAACTCCCAGGGCCAGTGGGGCGGCATCGTTCTCGCCGGCCGTGCGCCCACCGCGGTTGCCCTGGCGGCGTCGTCGCCCCGAACGTCGCCTGCGTCGGCCAGGTCGAAGGCACCAGCGCCAACTACGGCGGCAACACCCCGTCGGACAATTCGGGCCGTCTGCGCTATGTGCAGATCAAGTACTCGGGCTTCGAAATCGCGCCGAACAATGAGCTTCAGGCCCTGACCCTGGCGGGCGTCGGCTCGGGCACGACGGTCGAATACGTCCAAGCGTACAACAGCTCCGACGACGGCATCGAAATCTTCGGCGGCAACGTCAACCTGCGCTACATCGTCATCAACGGCGCCGACGACGACGGCCTGGACACCGACACCGGCTGGCGTGGCGGAGCCCAGTTCGGCATCATCACCCAGCGCGCCACGGCCGTGACCAACGGCAGCCGGGGCTTCGAGTGGTCGGCGGCCAGCGCGACCGCCGCCAGCCCGTACTACGCCCAGCCCAAGGTCTCGAACTGGACCATCGTCGGCCGCAACGCTGCGGTGGCCGCCGACGCCCTGCTGACGCTGAACACCGGCACCCAGCCGTCGATCATCAACTCGATCGTCACCAACCCGACGACCTCGGCCGCGGCCTGCCTGGACATCGACGACGCCCAGACGGTCGCCAACGCGCCGGTCTTCCGCAGCGTCTTCTTCGCCTGCAACCGTCCGTACGAGAACGACACGAACATCAACGCCGCCGCGACCGAGGCGGTGTTCATCACCGCCACCAACACCGGCAACACCCCGGCGGGCACGTCGTCGATGACGGCTCCGGCGGGCGCGACGCTGACGGCCCAGAGCCTGGCCTTCATCAACGGCGCCAACGAGACCGCGGTGGCTCCGACGAACGCTCCGGGGGTCTACGGCTTCTTCCAGGCGGTGACCTACATCGGCGCGGTCCGGAACGCGGCGGACACCTGGTACCAGGGCTGGACCTGCGGCCTGCAGGCGGCCAGCACCGCCCAGCCCAGCCTGACCTGCTGACGACGGATGGACGGGCGGCGGCGTGATCGCCGCCGCCCGGTTCGCCGAACACCTCCGTTGATCCCTTCGAGGCGCAGACCCATGAAGACCCGTACCCTCTCCCTGAGCGGACTGCTGCTCGCCACCACGGCCGTGGTCGCGCCGGGCGTCGCCTTCGCCCAGACCGCTCCGACCGCGCAGACGCCGGCCGAACAGGCCGAGCCTCAGGTTCAGGAAGAATCCGACCTGGGCGAGATCGTCGTGCTGGGCCGCTACATTCCCCAGCCGAACCGCGAGAGCCCCGAGGTCGCCGCCTTCCTGACGTCCGAGGACCTGGAGCGGACCGGCGATTCGAACGCCGCCCAGGCGTTGGCGCGGGTCACCGGCCTGTCGATCGTCGAGGGGCGCTTCGTCTATGTCCGCGGCCTGGGGGAGCGCTATTCGTCGGCTCTGCTGAACGGCTCGCCCCTGCCCAGCCCGGAACCGCTGCAGCGCGTCGTTCCGCTGGATCTGTTCCCCTCTGAAGTCCTGTCGGGCGTGACCGTTCAGAAGACCTATTCGGTCTCGTATCCGGGCGAGTTCGGCGGCGGCGTCATCGACCTTCAGACGCTGAAGGCCCCGGCCGAGCCGTTCTTCAGCATGCAGGCCTCGGTGGGCGGCAATACCGAGACCGCCGGCAAGGAAGGGCTCATCTACTACGGTTCGCGCACCGACTTCACAGGCTTCGACGACGGCACGCGCGACGTGCCCGGCCCGGTGAGCCTGGCCTTCGGTTCGGGCCGGCGGATCTCGGCCGGCAACTTCACCGCCGACGAACTGCGCGTGATGGGCCAGTCATTGGTGAACGCGCCCCTCCGTCTGCTCCAGCGCGAGACCACCCCCGCCAACTTCGGCCTGCGCTTCACGGGCGGCGGCAGCACCGAGACCGGTCTGGGCACCCTGGGCGGGATTTTCGTGGCCGGCTATGACAACAGCTGGAACGGCCGCAGCGGCGTGCGCCAGAGCGGCCGCGTCGACGCGGGCGTGCTGGTCACGGCCAACGACTTCGATTTCGAATCCAACCAGAACGACGTCACCCTGAACCTGCTGGGCTCCATCAGCCTGACCGGCGAAACCAGCACCGTGACCTGGACGAACCTCTACGTCCGCAACGTCACCAAGGAAGCCCGCTCGGAAGCCGGCTTCGACGACGCTTCGGGCGGCCAGCGCCGCACCGACTACACCGAGTGGTTCGTGCGCCAGCTGTTCTCGACCCAGCTGGCTGGCGAGCACGAGTTCGGCGAAGCCGGCGAATGGGACTTCTCCTGGCGCGCGGCCTACGCCAAGACCTCGCGCGACGCACCGTACGAGACCCGGTTCGGCTACGGCCAGAACGTCGCCGGCGCCTGGATCCACGACATCGAGACCAACGCCATCTCGTTCAGCGAACTGGACGACGACGTGCTGTCGGGCGGCGCCGACCTGGCCTGGACCCTGCCGCTGTCGGACGCCCGCGAGGCGGTCTTCTCGGTCGGCGTGTCGCACTACGACAACAACCGCGACTCGCTGCAGCGGACCCTGCGCTTCATCGCCCCGAACGGTCTCAGCGCCGACCAGCTGGAATCGCGCGTCGACTACCTGTTCTCCGACTTCAACATCGGCCCGTACCTGCAGCTGGAAGAGATCACCGGCTCGAACGGCGCGGCGGCCTTCGACGGCCAGCTGACGGTGAACGCGGCCTACGCCCAGGTGGCGGCCGAGATCATCCCGCTGGTCAATCTGAACCTGGGCGTCCGTTACGAGGACGGCGAGCAGGAAGTGACCCCGCGCGACCTGTTCGGCGGTTCCACCGGCTTCCTGCCGACCCGCATCGAGGAGCAGTATTTCCTCCCCGCCGGGACGATCACCTGGAACTTCGCCGAGGACATGCAGCTGCGTCTGGGCGCGTCGCAGACCATCGGTCGGCCGCAGTTCCGCGAGCTGGCTCCGCAGCAGTACACGGACGTCGAAAGCGATCGGACCTTCATCGGCAACCCCTATCTGGTCGATACCGAGATCCTGAACCTGGACGCGCGCTGGGAATGGTACTTCGCCCGCGAGCAGTACGTGACCGCCGGGATCTTCTATAAGGATCTGGACAAGCCGATCGAAGCCAGCGTGGTGGATCAGGGCTCGTCGATCTCGCAAACCTTCCTGAACGCGCCCAACGCGGTGGTCCAAGGCTTCGAGTTCGAGGCCAAGAAGTATTTCGTGTTCGACTCGAACATGGACTGGATCGCCAACAAGCGCTGGCTGGTGCAGGGCAACTACACCTATTCAGACTCTCAGGTGAACGTCGAAGCCGGCGACATGGTCGTCACCCAGAACAGCCTGGGCGTGCCGCAGCCGGCTTCGTTCTACGTCGTCGACGGCAGCCGGCTGCAAGGCCAGTCCGAGCACGTCGCCAACCTGCAGCTGGGCTGGGAAGACGACACCGACCGGTCGCAGGCGACCCTGATCCTGAACTACGTCTCGGAGCGCACCTCGGCCCGCGGCCGTCCGGGCGAGCCGGACCTGATCCAGGAGCCGGGCGTCCAGTTGGACTTCGTCTACCGCAAGGACTTCGAGTACGCCGGCCGCGACTACGGCGTGGCGGTCGAACTGCGCAACCTGCTGGGCGAGCAGTTCCTGGAGTACCAGGAGATGGGCCACCGGGTGGTCATCAACGGCTACGACCTGGGGACCAGCGGCTCGGTCAGCCTGACCGCCCGCTTCTAGCGCAAACACGGGAGCCGGCGCGTCGCCGGCTCCCGTGACGTTTTGAAGACGGTTCGTCCGCGCTCGGCGCAACCGTCACGGCAAGTTCGCTGGGCCGTCATGCGGCCGTGAAGCCCGAACCCGGACGATTGGCTAGGAACGCTTCCGGGCCGTCGGGGCCTGATCGGGCGTGTCATCGTGAACGGCGTATTCCGCGAGTGGAGCGATCGGGCCAGGGAGGCTGTCGGCGGCGTCGTCGCCCGGCCGGCCCGTCTGCGCCCCGCGCTCGAGATTCTTCTCGTCGCCGTTCTGGCGGTGCAGGCCGGGCGGCTGGTCTGGATGCTGGCCGCGCCGCAGGGAACGCCCGCTTCGGCCGCCGCCCAGCGCCCAGTGACGCCGCCCGACTATTCCATCTTCCAGCGCTTCGACGCCTTCTTCCGCACCGGCGGCCAGAGCAGCTACGCCGAAGCCACCGCGGCCGGTTCCAGCCAGATGCGGCTGTTCGGCGTGCGCGCCGGCGGCCCGGGGGGCGGATCGGCCATCATCGGCCTAGCCGGACGGCCGCCAGCTCTCGGTCGGCGTCGGCGAGGAGGTCGGAGCCCCGGCCTGGTCCTGCAAGCGGTCGGCCCGGACTACGTCACCCTTTCGAGAGGGGGATCGGTCAGCCGGCTGATCTTCTCCGAGACGCCCGGTGGGCGCCGCCCCCCCGCCGCCCCCGCCGGCCGAGGCCCAGACGGTCACGCCGACGCCCGCTCCGGCGG
>NZ_JBNFOJ010000041.1:0-15149 GCF_057364705.1 Brevundimonas sp. CURTG3B2_SDJG | reverse complement strand
AAACAGTCCCCCGGCGCCCCGTGGCGTCGACCGCCCCGCACCCTGGGCGGCGCCGCGCGCGCCACCTCGACGCCGCGCTGGAACATCACCGCCCCCTTGGCCCCTTGCGTCACCACCACCCGCCCGCCGCCGTGATGCAGCAGGTCGCCGTAGAAGGCCGCCTCCGTCTCGTTGACGACCAGCAGATCGGCGCGCCGCAGCAGTTGGTCGGACACCGGCTGGGCCGGCGCCAGGTTCACGCAGACGAAGTCCGTCGCCCGCCCGACCGCCGCCTCCACCGTCTCGATCGGCAGCTCCAGCTGGAGCACCAGCGGCGTCTCTATGCGCTGCGGCAGCTGTTCCGGAAACGCCCGGTGATTGGCCCCGGCGGCGACCACGATCTGGTTCTCGCCCTCGGGATCGACCGCGATCAGCGCCACGCCCGTCGGCGCTTCCCCGTCGGCGATCACGCCGCCGATGTCCACGTCGTCGGCCAGCAGCAGCGCCATCGCCTCCTCGGCCATGGCGTCGCGGCCCACCCGGCCGATCAGACTCACCTCGGCGCCCAGCCTCTGCGCCGCCAGCGCCTGGTGGCGCCCTTGCCGCCCGGGTCGCCGCGCCAGGGTCGCGCCCGTCACCGTCTGCCCCGCCCGCGGCAGGCTGGGCGCGCTGGCCACGAGGTCCAGGTTGATCGAACCGACGACGGTGATCCTCATCTTCTTCTCCTCTCCCTCTTGGGGGAGGGGGACCACGAAGCGGCGGAGGGGGCAACCGCGATCACGAACAGGCTTCCTCGATCAGCGCGAACACCCCGTCCGCGTCCGCCTTCACCGCCCAGCGATGCCGCAGCGGCTCGCCGGCCACGGCCTCACGGAACTCCACCGCCGTGTGCCCGCGGGTGATCTCGCTTTCGGTCTCCACCCGGATCCGGCACGGTTTCAGTTCGAACAGCTCCGGCTTCAGCAACCAGGCCACCGGACAGGGGTCGTGCACCGGCGGCGCGTCCCAGCCCACGATTTCGCGCTCGATCCGCTGAGAGAAGCGCATCATCGCCGCCGCCGCGTCGCCCATCGGCGTTCCCAGCGCCTCGAGCGCCGCGATCCTTCCCTCGGTCGCCCGCACCTGATGGGTCGCGTCCAGCCCGAACAGCACGACGTCGCAGCCGCTCTCCAGCACCTCGGCCGCCGCATCGGGATCGGCCCAGATGTTGAACTCGGCCGAAGCCGTGATGTTGCCGCCCTCGGACCGCGCCCCGCCCATCACCGCCACCGGTCCCAGCCGATCCGCCAGCCCCGGGTCCTTCCTCAGCGCCAGCGCCAGGTTGGTCAGCGGCCCTAACACCGCCAGGGCGACGCTCTTCGGCGGCCGCCCGTTCACCAGATCGACGATCGCATCCGCCGCATGACCGTCGGCGCACGGAAGATCGGGTTCGAACGGCGCCATGTCGCCCGTCCCCTCCGGCCCATGGAACTCCGCCGCCGTCCCCAGCGTCCGACGCAACGGCCTGTCCGCGCCCATGAACACCGGCACGTCGCCGCGCCCGCCGATCTGGCGCAGCATCCGCGCGTTCCGCGCCGTCTTCTCGACCGGCACGTTGCCCCCCACCGCAGTCACGGCCAGCAGGTCGAGGGCTCCGGCCCCGAAGGCCAGCATCAGCGCCACGGCGTCGTCCACGCCGGGGTCGCAGTCGATGATCAGGGATGGCTTCGTCACTCTGCGGGTGTGCAGCGGCGCGCGCGCCAGGGCAAGCCTGCGGGCCGACCTTCGGTTCCTGACGGCCCGTTGCGGACCGTCGGGAAAGCTGGTGAAGATCGCCGTTCCGGGGCGGGGCGCATGGGGCGGGCGAGTTGATGTTTGCGAAGCGGGCGCTGTTGGCCCTGGCGCTGCTGTGCGCCTTCGGCTGCCAGTCCATCGTGGATCCCGAGTCCCGGCGCATCCCCGAGATCGTCTCCGTCCAGGACGGCTCCCCGGAACGCGCCGCGCTGAACGCTCGCGTCTACGACGCCGCCATCCGGACCGTGACCCGCCGATTCTACGATCGCCGGTTCAACGGAGTGGATTTCGCCGCCGAGGCCGCCGCCCGCCGCGCCGAGGCGATCGCCAAGCCGGACGAGGCGAGCTTCTACCTCGCGCTCAACGCCACCCTCGCGGTGCTGGACGACCGGCACACCGTCGCCATCAGCCCCACTTCGTTCCGGGACCGCCGGGTCAACCTCCAGGAGGCGCGCCCGACTTCGGCATGCGGGTCATCGATGGCTCGTCCGAAGAGACGGGAGAACGCGTCTTCATCGTGATGCGGGTGCGGCCGGACAGTCCCGCGTCCGAGGCCGGCGTGCTGCCGGGCTGGCGGATCATTTCCTTCAACGGCGAACCCTGGAATATCGGACGAGCCGCGCCCGCCGGCCGGCCGGATATCCTTCATTTCATGGACCGCGACGGACGGCTCCAGATCAGGAACCTCGAGTTCCGGCGCATGCCCAGGGAAATCGGCACGGCCGAACGGCGTCCCGACGGCGTCCTGATGCTGCGCTTCTTCCGGTTCGACCAGGAGACCGCCGACTGGCTGGAGGCCCGGTTGACCGAGGCGCGCGCCGATCCGCCCCGGGCCGTCCTCGTCGACATTCGAATGAACAACGGCGGCACGGCCGCCGCGACCGCGCGCATCCTGGGCGGCTTCTTTCCCCGAAAGGTTCTCTTCGCCCGGTACAGCTTCGGCGTCCTGCAACGAGTGCCCCGCCATACCCGGGCGTCCCGGAACGCGTGGACCGGACCGCTCGCCGTCGTCGTCAGCAACGATTCCGCCAGCGCGGCCGAGGTGTTCGCCGCCGCCGTCCGCGATCACCGGCGCGGCCTCGTCTCCGGCCAGACCTCGGCCGGCGTCGTCGTCGGCGCCGTGGGAACCGAACTGCCGGACGGCGGGGTCCTGGATGTCGGCTTCACCGAGTTTCTGACGGCGTCCGGAGCAGTCCTGGAGAAGGTCGGCGTGACGCCCGACCTCGAGATCAAGCCGTCCTACGAGGACCTCATCGCCGGCCGCGACCCCATGATCGACGAGACCGCCCGCGCGCTTCTGGAAGCCGCGTCCGCCCCCTGACCAGTTCAGTCCGCCGCGGGCGAGTGCGCCGTCAGTTGGATCTCCACGATCCCGCCCTGGCCCAGCAGACCGGTGGTCCCCACCGCCGTCCAGGCCGGTCGCGGCCCGTCCGAGAACTCGCGCCACACCCGGGCGATGACCTCGATCTGCTGGTCCTTGGTCCCGGCGAAGTCCGGCCCCTCCCAGACGTGGAAGCTGTTGATCAGAGCCACATCGTCGAAGGTCGCGCCCGCCGCCTCCAGCGTCCGGTTCAGATAGGTCAGCGTCCGCCGCGTCTGGGTCTCGAACGCGGCCAGGTCATTCCCCTCGCCCGGCGCCCGTCCGATGATCGCGCCCGAGACATAGAGCGTATCTCCGGCCCGACGCGCCGGCGCATAGCCGACCTCGTCATGCGCGCGCTGGCCGCCCGGCCCCGGGATGATCACCTCCCCGCCGGGCGTGGACAGGCGGCGCGGATAATCGATGGATTGCGCATTGGCGAACGAGGGCGCGGTCAGGAACAGGACCATGGCGGCGGCGGCCAGATGAATGCGCATGGAATCGGCTCCGGGCTGATCCGCCTTCGTCGCCCGTCCTGCGCCGCCGTTCAACTGAAGCCTTGATCAGCCCCGGGGGGCGACCCAGATCGGCCCTCGGCCTCTGGATCACCCGGCGCAGCTCCCGGCCGTCGGAAACGATCGCGATCGTGAAGCCGGGCTCGCGGAACAGCAGGCGCAGGCGAGCCAGGTCCTCGGCTTCGTCAGGGTCATGAGCTTCAATAGTCTCGATGACGCCTGCTCGGGCCAGGTATCTGAGCTGGTACTGGGCCATGCGATCTCAACGGTCGCGCCTGTCGCCCGTTCCTATGTCGGAAAGCGATCATAGCGCGAACGTTCCAGCCTCGATCAGAGGCACGCCTCGACGCATGCCGCGGCCAGCACCTCGGCCGAATCCGTCAGCGGAACCGTCACGTCCGCGGCGCCGATCAGCAACGGAACCTCTGTGCATCCGGCGATCACGGCCTGCGCTCCCGCGTCGACCAGGGCCGCCGCCAGCCGCCGCATCTCCGTGCGCGGCGCCTCGCCCGCGTCGCTGGCCTTCACCGCGAACACCGCGTCCATGAACGCCCGCCGGTCCGCGCCTTGCAGCGTCACCGGCTCCAGCCCCCGCGCCGCCAGAGCCTTGACGTAAAGCGCCTCGCCGCCAGGCGTCGCCAGGACGCCGATCCGCCGCGCTCCGCCCTTGGCGCCTCGTCCGCCGTCGCCTCGATCATGTCGATGAAGGGCAGGCCCGCGGCTCGGATCGTCCCGACGTGGGCATGGGCCGTGTTGCACGGCATGGCCAGCACCTGGGCCCCCATGTCCCTCAGTCGCGCCGCCATCTCGCCCAGCGTCCGCCCGGCCGCCTCTCCGTCCAGGTGCCGGTTCGGAACCTGCGGGTTCAGGTCCACCAGCATGCGGATGTGGTCCTCATCGGCCTTCGCCGGCGTCAGCGCCTGCACCCGCGCCATGAAGGCCGTGGTCGCGACGGGGCCCATGCCGCCCAGCACGCCGAGAATCTTGGTCATCTGATCGCCGTTCCTTGTCATGCCCGCGAAAGCGGGGACCCGATCTCGCTCTCGTACCCGAACAGCCCCTGCGCCCCGCCGGTGTGCAGGAAGACCACCGTCTCGCCCTCGAACCGCCCCGACTTGGCCAGAGCGATCAGCCCCTTCATCGCCTTGCCGGTGTAGACCGGGTCCAGCACGATCCCGTCGGTCCGCGCCGCCAGCTTCAGCGCCTCGACCACCGCCGCGTCGACCAGGCCGTAGCCCGCCCCGACGTAGTCGCAGTCCGCGACCACCCTCTCCGCCGTCACCGCATCGGGCCGGCCCAGCAGGGCCGCGGTCTCCCGGGCCAGCTTCAGCACGGTCTCCTCCTGCTTGGCCTTCGGCGCCCTGACCCCGATCCCCAGCACCGGAATGTCCGCGCCCATCACCGCCAGCCCCGCCACCAGGCCCGCGTGGGTGCCGGCGCTGCCCGTCGCCGTCACGATCCGGTCGATCCTCAGGTCCAACTCGTCGGCCCCGACCACGATCTCGCGCGCGCAGTCGGCATAGCCCAGCGCGCCCGTCGCGTTCGAGCCGCCGCCGGGAATGACGTAGGGCCTGCCGCCCCGCGCCCGCACCTCGGCCGCGCTCTTCTCCAGTTCGGCGGCCATGTCGGTCCCGCCCGGCACGGTGCGGATCCTTGCCCCGAACAGCTTGTCCAGCAGGACGTTGCCATTGCCGAGGTAGTCCGTCGCCGTCGACCCCGTCCGCTCTTCCAGGATGATCTCGCAGGCCAGGCCGTGCGCGGCCGCCGCCGCCGCCGTTTGCCGCACGTGGTTGGACTGCACCGCCCCTTGCGTCACCAGCGTATCCGCGCCCTCTTCGAACGCCTCGCCCAGCAGGAACTCCAGCTTGCGCGTCTTGTTGCCCCCGCCCGCCAGGCCGGTGCAGTCGTCGCGCTTGATCCACAGCTCCACGCCCAGCGCCTCGGACAGTCGCGGCAGGGGCTCCAGCGGGGTCGGCAGATGCGCCAGGCGGACGCGGGGGAAGCGGGCGAGGTGCATCTGGCGGCTCCGGGTCTGACCGCTCCGTTCTAGCCTCGCCCGGGGGAAATGCGAGAGGCGGCTGGGCGACCTTCCGCGCCGTGGATCCGGGCGCGTTTCAGGAAATCGGACCGACTGCGTGAATGTACGGAACCGAACCCGGCGAACGCAGTTTATCGATCGGACCTTGCGGCGATGCGCGCTCGACAGAGTCCTTCAGCGGCCCGGTCTCTGCCACGCCCCCCGACGCAGACCGGGCCGCACCTCTATCCGCCATCCATCACTTGCCCGACTCAGCCGACCGGCGTGATCCTGCCCGCATGGCCGAATCGCCGATACGCCTGCGCGACCGCTCCGCCACCGAACGCCTCATCGTCGAGGCGGGCGAGCGCATCCTGCTGCGCGACGGCTTTCCCGGCCTGAACGTCCAGACCCTGGCCGCCGAGGCCGGCTGCGACCGCAAGCTGGTCTATCGCTATTTCGACGGCGCCGACGGGGTGGTGGAGCGTATCGCCGGCCGCACCCACGCCGGCCTGGTCCGCACGCTGGACGCCGTCCCCGCCGGCGACGCCGACAGCTTGCGGGCCTTCGCCCGGATCAGCCTGTCGGCCTGGGTCGCCGCGCTGCGCGCCAATCCCCTGACCCTGCGCCTGATGGCCTGGGCCCTGGTAGAGTCCTCGCCTCTGCTGAACCGTATCGAGGACCAGCGCTCGGCCCTGCTCCAGGCCTGGATGCGCGAGCGACGTCCGCGCCTGCGCGTCCCGCCCGAGGGTGATCCCGCCGCTCTCAACGCGGTGCTGCTGGCCGCCGTCCAGCATCTGGCCCTGTCGGCCGGGTCCCGTCCCGGCGTAGGAGGCGTCGCGCTCGACGACGCCGGCTGGGCCCGCATCGAAGCCGCCCTGGACCGCCTGCTCGCCGCCTTCCCGGACTAGGCTACAGCCTCAGCACCATGTCGTAGCGGTCGTAGCCCGGCGCATAGCCGTCCGGCACGTGCGCCTCCACCACGAAGCCGAACCGCGCATAGAAGCCCGTGGTCCGGGGTCCGGTGTCCAGCCACACCGCCTCCATCGCCGGATCCGCCCGGATCGCCCTCAGCCGCGCCTCGGTCAGGGCCGTGCCGACGCCCTGGCCGTGCAGCCCGGCGTCCACCACGCCCCAGCACAGCCCCGCCGACCGCCCGTCCTCCAGCGGCGCATGCCCGCCGCACGCGACGATCCGTCCGTCCCGCTCGATCACCTGATAGGGCCCGTCGTACGTCGCCAGAAAGGCCTCGAAGTCCGCCCGCTCCGACGCGGCGAAGAAGCGCGGCACGTTCGTGTCGAACAGCCTCAGGCAGGCCTCGCGGTCGGCGGGCGCATAGGGTCGGGCGAGGTCCATGTTCTCATCATCGTCATTCCGGGGCTTCGCGCAGCGAAGAACCCGGAACCTAGGACCGCAGCCATCCTCCTGGGTTCCGGGTCCGCTCTTCGAGCGTCCCGGAATGACGGCGGACGAGGGGTTGACCCTCTCCGCCACCGGGCGCAGGGTCCGGCCGTTCTCCGGGGGGCCGCAAATCAGCGGCTGAGATAGGGGTGGTCCCCTGACCCGTCGAACCTGATCCGGGTCATGCCGGCGAAGGGATGAGACCATGTCCGATCGCGGAAGCGGCCGGGCTTGTCATCCCCGCGAAAGCGGGGACGCATCGCCGACGTCGGCGGACCTCAAAACCGTTGAGGCCGCCATGAACATCCACGTCACCGCCGAAGGGGCTCAAGCAGCGAGCGACCGCGTCGCGAGCGATAGCCCCCCTCAGCATGAGCCCAACGTCGAGCTGCCGCTGGCCGACGCCCGCAAGCAGGTGGCCGCCGAGCACGGCCGCATCCCCACCGGCCCGCGCGCCGGCGGCGTCAAGGTCTATGTGGCCGGCGAGCTCTTCCCCGACATCCGCGTCCCGTTCCGCGAGGTCGCCGTCCACCCCTCGGCCAACGAGCCGCCGGTGACGATGTACGACAGCTCCGGCCCCTACACCGACCCGACCGTGACCATCGACATCCGGAAGGGCCTGCCCAAGGTCAAATCCTCCTGGCAACTGGACCGCGGCGACATCGCCCCCGTCGCCGACCCCCGCGAAGTGAAGCCGGAAGACAACGGCCACGCGTCCGGCAGGCACCTGGCTCCCCGCTTCGACACCTCCGGCCACCAGGTCTTCAAGGGCGTCCCCGGCCGCCCGGTCACCCAGTACGAATACGCCAGGGCCGGGATCGTCACGCCCGAGATGGAATACGTCGCCATCCGCGAGAACCTGCGCCGCGAGCAGACCGCCCCCTGCGTCCGCGACGGCGAGGACTTCGGCGCCTCGATCCCCGACTTCGTCACGCCGGAGTTCGTGCGTCAGGAGATCGCCCGCGGCCGCGCCATCATCCCGCACAACATCAACCACCCCGAGGTTGAGCCGATGATCATCGGCCGGAACTTCCTGGTGAAGATCAACGCCAACATCGGCAACTCGGCGGTCCTCAGCTCCGTCGACGACGAGGTCGACAAGCTGGTCTGGGCCACCCGTTGGGGCGCCGACAACGTCATGGACCTGTCGACCGGCCGCAACATCCACAACATCCGCGACTGGATCATCCGCAACAGTTCGGTCCCCATCGGCACCGTGCCCATCTACCAGGCGCTGGAGAAGGTGAACGGCGTCGCCGAGGACCTGACCTGGGAGGTCTATCGCGACACTCTGATCGAGCAGTGCGAGCAGGGCGTGGACTACTTCACCATCCACGCCGGCGTCCGCCTGCCCTTCGTGCCGCTGACCGCCAATCGCGTCACCGGCATCGTCTCCCGCGGCGGCTCGATCATGGCCAAGTGGTGCCTGGCGCACCACAAGGAGAGCTTCCTCTACGAGCATTTCGCCGACATCTGCGAGATCATGCGCGCCTATGACGTGTCGTTCTCGCTGGGCGACGGCCTGCGCCCCGGCTCCATCGCCGACGCCAACGACGCGGCCCAGTTCGCCGAGCTGCGCACCCTGGGCGAGCTGACCAGGATCGCCTGGGACCACGGCTGCCAGGTCATGATCGAGGGCCCCGGCCACGTGCCGATGCACAAGATCAAGCAGAACATGGACGAGCAGCTGAAGCACTGCCACGAGGCGCCCTTCTACACCCTCGGGCCGCTGACCACCGACATCGCCCCGGGCTACGACCACATCACCTCGGCCATCGGCGCGGCCATGATCGGCTGGTTCGGCACGGCCATGCTCTGCTACGTCACGCCCAAGGAGCATCTGGGCCTGCCCGACCGTCAGGACGTCAAGGACGGCGTCATCACCTACAAGATCGCCGCCCACGCCGCCGACCTGGCCAAGGGCCACCCGGCCGCCCGCATCCACGACGACGCCCTGTCGCGCGCCCGCTTCGAGTTCCGCTGGGAAGACCAGTTCAACCTCGGCCTCGACCCCGAGACGGCCCGCAAATACCACGACGAGACCCTGCCCAAGGAGGCCCACAAGACCGCCCACTTCTGCAGCATGTGCGGACCGAAGTTCTGCTCGATGAAGATCAGCCAGGACATCCGCGACGCGGCGCGGGGGCAGAACGACAGCGGCGCGAGCCTGGCCGAGACCGGCATGGCCGAAATGTCCGCCAAGTTCCGCGCCGGCGGCGGCCAGATCGAGGTGAAGGTTCCATAACGCCGTCATCCTCGGGCTTGTCCCGAGGACCCATGGGCGAGGCGCGCCCGAACCTCGACTGATCACGCCATCGACAAACCCATCCCGGGATCGCATTCGCGGGCGGGATGGGTCCTCGGGACAAGCCCGAGGATGACGACAGGGGTGAGGTCAAGCCTCGCGAACGAATGGAAGAAGCCGCCGCTTCCACGTTCGCCGGTTCCGATACAAGGTGGTCCCATGACAGCCCGCCAAGCCTATCGCGCCTTCATCGACGAGCTGGCCGAGAGCGCGCGCGACAATCTGGTCGCCCGCCGGATCCGCGCCGACGGCCACGCAGAGCGGACCAACACCCGCGACCTTCCGCTGACCCACGAAGAGCAGGCCCGCAAAACCCTGCTCCTCTCGCTCAGCCGAGACGACCGCGAGATCATCGCCCGCATGCTGGAGGATGAGCACGTGGCCGGCGTCCACGACGTCCTCGCTCACCTGAGCTGGTCCGTCGCGGCCGAGCGGCTGAACCTCGGCGCCGAGGACGTCTCGTTCGATGAAGTCGCGGAGGATTCCTTCCACTATGACTTCATCGCCAGGCATGCGGGCGACCCCTGGCCGTCGGGCGACTAGCCCACGCCCGCTCTTCTCGGCGATCCAGCGTCTCGTTCCACGACCACGTCGGCCGGAGGCGACGATCCGCCCGACACGCGGCCCGCCATCATCCCGCCACACCCCGCCCACTCCCTCCATGCGCGCCTCCCTCCTCCTCACCGCCCTCGTCGCCGCCTCGGCCCTTGCCGCCACCGCCGCCTGGGCGTGCAGCTGCGTGCGGTATGAGAGCGCGGCCCAGCAGCTGGCCCAGGCCGACGTCATGTTCACCGGCCGGGTCGTCTCGCGCGCCAACCACGCCATGGGCGACGACCATCCGGAAAGCTGGGTGACCACCCGGTTCGAGGTCCGCCGCACGATCAAGGGCGAGGCCCAGGCCGAGCGCGAGGTGCTGCACGCCACCGACATGGGCGGAAATTGCGGCGTCCAGTTCGTCCCCGGCCAGGACTACGCCGTCATCGCCCACCCCCGGCCCGACGGCGCTCCGACCACCTCGTCCTGCAGCGCGCCCCAGTTTCCCCTGGCCGACTACGAGCGGGCCGCCTGGCGCTAGGGCGGCGGCCCGCGTTGCAGGTCTTTCGTCATCCCGGCGAAGGCCGGGACCCAGCGGCGCGCGAGAGCGCGAAGCTGTCACGCGCGGGGTTCGCGGATACATAGCCTTCCGCCCGCCTGCGCGGGCGTGCGGCGCCGCTGGGTTCCGGGGTTCCGCTTCGCTTCGCCCGGAATGACGCAAGACGGGGAACGGGCGCCGCTTCCCTACGCCTCCGCCGCGATCTTGCGCAGCGCCTCTTCGAACACCGCCGCCGGCTGGCCGCCCGAGATCAGGTATTTGCCCTCGACCACCACCGCGGGGACCGAGTTGATGCCGCGCGAACGCCACAGCTCCTCCTCGCCGCGCACCGCGTCGACGTACCGGTCCGAGACCAGGACGTCGGCGGCCTCGGCCCGGTCCAGGCCGGCGCTCTCGGCGGCGGTGGACAGCACCCCGGCGTCGGTCAGGTTGGCGCCGTCGGTGAAGTGGGCCTTGAACAGCGCCTTCTTCAGCGCCGCCTGGCGGTCGGGCGCCGTCTCCTCGGCCCAGAACAACAGCCGATGGGCGTCGAAAGTGTTCCAGATCCGGCTCTCGGGGCCCATGCGCATCTCGAAGCCGGGCATGGCCTCGGCGGCGCGCTGGCGGATCATCTCGCGGTTCTGGGCCGACTGCTCGGGGGTGGAGCCGTACTTCCTGCCGATGTGCTCGACGATGTTCTCGCCCTCGGGGGCCATGCCGGGGTTCAGCTCGAACGGCCGGAAGGCGATGTCGGCGGCGATCCCCTCGTCCTTCAGCTTGTCCAGCGCCGTCTCCAGCCCGCCCAGGCCGACCACGCACCAGGGGCAGACGACGTCGGAGACATAGTCGATCTTCAGGGTCTTCAGCGGTTGGGGGGCGGGGGCGGTCATGGCGGGCTCCGGGCGGGATCGGCAACAGATGGAGTGGCATATGGGAGCTTCGACGGCATGCGCCAGCGCCGCCCTCACCTGACCGCTTCGCGGTCTGTCCTCTCCATTCGCTTGATGGCGAATGGAGAGGTGATCCGCGCGTTCACCTCTCCATCGCCCGCCAAGGCGATGGAGAGGACAGGCGGGCCGCGGGCCCGCCAGGTGAGGGCGACGCCGGCCGCGGACGGTCCGACGCCGTCTTCTCCCTCTCGCGAAAGGCGCTACACCTCCCCCATGACCTTTTCCGGCTTCGCCCCCTCCGACCTGGCCTGGCTCTCCGCCCTGGCCGCCAACAACGACCGCGACTGGTTCACCGCCCACCGCGCGCCCTACGACGACGGGCTGAAGCCCGCCCTGGAGGCCCTGATCGCGGCGACCACCCAGGCCTGCGCCGCCCGCAAGCTGCCCCTGGGCGGCGAGGCTCGGCGCAGCGTCTTCCGCATCCACCGGGACGTCCGCTTCTCCAAGGACAAGCGGCCCTACAAGACCCACGTCTCGGGCACCCTGACGCGCGACGGCGGCAAGCTGTCGCCCGGCCTGGTCTACATCCACATCGAGCCCGAGGGCGGGGCGGCCGGCCGGGGCGGCTTCGATCCCGACAGCATCGACCCGCTGGATCCCTCGACCCACCCGTCGGCCCGGCCCCAGGAAGCGGCGGCCCAGACGACCTCCGTCGCCGACGCCGAGGACGCCCATGGCAAGGGCCCGTTCCTGGCCGCGGGCTTCTATCTGTCCGAGCGCCCCAACATCGAGGCCTTCCGCCAGGCCATCGTGAGCGACACGGCCGCGTGGGGAAGGGTCCAGAAGACGCTCGACAAGGCCGGCCTGACGCTCGCCCCCGGCGCGGCCCTGAAGCGCCTGCCCAAGGGCTACGAGGCCCATGCGGGCTCGGGCCTGGAGCCGGTCCTGAAGCGCACCCAGTGGTTCGTCCGCCGCCCCCTGACCGGCGCCCAGATCGCGGGCCCCGACCTGCCCGAGGTCATCGCCGGCTTCGCCGCCGAGACCCTGCCCCTGCTGACCTTCGGCTGGGCGGCGCTGGATGGGCGAAGGGCCTAGGGCCGCTCCACGCACATGGCCACGCCCATGCCCCCGCCGATGCACAGGGTGGCCAGGCCGCGCTTGGCGTCCCGCCGGGCCATCTCGTGCAGCAGGGTGGTGAGGATGCGGGCGCCCGAGGCGCCGATGGGGTGGCCGATGGCGATGGCCCCGCCGTTGACGTTGACCTTGTCCGGGTCCAGGCCCAGCTCTCGGAGCACGCACAGGCTCTGGGCGGCGAAGGCCTCGTTGGATTCCACCAGGTCCAGGTCCGCGACCGTCCAACCCGCCTTCTCCAGCGCCTTCCTGGACGCCGGGATCGGGCCTGTCCCCATCACCGCCGGGTCCACGCCCGCCGTCGCCGACGAGACGATCCGGGCCAGCGGCGTCAGGCCCCGCGCCTCGGCCTGGTCGGCGCTCATCAGCACCAGGGCCGCGGCGCCGTCGTTCAGGCCCGAGGCGTTGGCCGCCGTCACCGAGCCGTCCTTCGTGAAGGCGGGCTTCAGCTTCTGCATGCTCTCCAGGGTCGCCCCGTGACGGATGTGCTCGTCCTTGTCGACGACCGTGTCGCCCTTGCGACCGGCGACCGTCACCGGCGCGATCTCGGCGTCGAAGCGCCCCTCGACCTGGGCCGCCTCGGCCTTGTGCTGGCTGGCCAGGGCGAAGGCGTCCTGGGCCTCGCGGCCGATGTCGAAGCGGCTGGCGATGTTCTCGGCGGTCTGGCCCATGTGGTAGCCGTTGAAGGCGTCCCACAGGCCGTCCTTGATCATGGTGTCGACGAAGGCCAGATCGCCCATCTTGTGGCCGGCGCGCAGCTGCTGGGCGTGCGGGGCCTGGCTCATGCTCTCCTGGCCGCCGGCCACGACGATCGCCGCGTCGCCCAGGGCGATCTGCTGGGCGCCACGGCCACGGCGCGCAGGCCCCGAGCCGCAGATCTGGTTCAGGCTCCAGGCCGGAACCTCCTTGGGGACGCCGGCGCCCATCGCCGCCTGCCGCGCCGGCCCCTGTCCGGCCGCCGCCTGGAGCACATGGCCCAGGATCACCTCTCGACCTCGTCGGCCCCACCCCTCGCCGCTCCAGCGCCGCCCGGATGGCGACCGTGCCCAGCTGCGCGGCCGACAGGCTGGCGAGCCCGCCCATGAACGAACCCACGGGCGTGCGGGCGGCGGAGACGATGACGACGTCGACGGACATTGGCTTGACCCTTGGGAAGGAAAATCGTGGCGTTTCTGCCGCACGCGGCGGCCTTCGTCACGTCCCCTACGCGCCGTTCACCGCCCGGTCACTGGCGCGGGCCCATCTTTGCGGAACGAAGTAGGGGCGTCCGGTTTGAAGAGACCATGCTCATGCGACTGAAAGGACTGGCCCGGCGCGTCTGCACTCCCGACGAGCTGGACATGATCGAGCACTACCTGTCCCCGGCCGAGAAGACGGCCGACCTGGTCGTGCACGTCGTCGGCCTGACCCTGGCGGCGGTCGGCGGCGTCCTGCTGGCGGTGCTGGCGGCGCTCTACTCCGGCGTCGGGGCGGTGGTGGCCACCGCCATCTACGCCCTGTGCCTGATCGCCATGCTGACGGCGTCGACCGTCTACAACCAGACCCGTCCCTGCGCCGCGCGGCCCGTGCTGCGCCGGCTGGACGAGGCGGCCATCTTCCTGATGATCGCCGGCAGCTACACGCCCTTCACGACCCAGCGGTTCGAAGGCGCCTGGGCGATCGGCTTCACCTTGCTGGTCTGGGCCGTCGGCCTGGGCGGCGCCCTGGCCAAGATCGTCATGCCGCGCCTGTCCGACGCCTTCTGGAGCGCGGTCTACGTCGCCTTCGGCTGGCTGGCCGTCCTGGCGCTGAAGCCCATGACCGAGACGGTCCATCCGGCGGCCCTGATCCTGCTGGTGATCGGCGGGCTCATCTACACCGGCGGCGTCTTCGTCTTCATCAGCCCCAATCTGAAATTCCGCAGGGCCATCTGGCACGGCTTCGTCGTCGCCGGGGCTTCGGTCCACTGGGCCGCCGTGCTGGTCGGCGTGGTGCTGGCGCCCGGCGCGGTCGGGGTCGGCTAGACTTTCGCACGCGCAGCGCGGAAAGTGTCGCGTTGCAACAGGATCGGGGACCCCGCGTGGCCGACAAGAAGTCCGCACCCGGCGACACCGTCGTCATCAAGAAGTACGCCAACCGACGTCTCTACAACACGGCGACCTCCGCCTACGTCACCCTCGAGGATCTGGCCCGGATGGTCCGCGAGGGCGCCGAGTTCGTGGTCTTCGACGCCAAGACCAACGAGGACCTGACTCGCCAGATCCTGACCCAGATCATCTTCGAGGAGGAGAGCCGCGGCGAGGCCCTGCTGCCCGTCCAGTTCCTGCGCCAGCTGATCGGCTTCTACGGCGGCCAGATGCAGGGCGTCCTGCCCAGCTATCTGGAGATGTCGCTGGACACCTTCGCCCGCCAGCAGGAGCAGATCCGCGGCCAGTTCTCCAAGGCCTTCGGCGCCGCGCCGGGCGCCGGGCTGATGGACGAGGCGGTCAAGCGCAACATGGCCCTGTTCACCGAGGCGATGAAGATGTGGCCCGGCTTCTCGGCCGCCTCTTCACGACCCGCCGCCGAGCCCGAGGCGCGCCCGGCCGCGCCCGATCCGCTGGACGAGATGCGCCGCCAGATGGACGAGATGCGCGCCCAGCTGGACAAGCTGTCCAAGGGATGACCGACGGGGTCCGCCCGATCGGGCCGGTCGAGCGACCGGGACCGCCCGCGCCGCTGACCGTC
>NZ_JBNFOJ010000040.1:0-15283 GCF_057364705.1 Brevundimonas sp. CURTG3B2_SDJG | reverse complement strand
ACGCCAGGCTGAGCGCGGCGGCGGAGCGGAGCGCGACGCCGCCCTGCGCCGCGTCAACCTGACCGCGCCCCAGGCCGCCCAGCCGTTCCGGCTCGGCAGCGCGCTGGACGCCTCGCGCGATCTCGATTGCCTGACCCAGGCCGCCTACTACGAAGCGCGCGGCGAAGGCCGCGACGGCATGCGCGCCGTGGCCCAGGTCGTGCTGAACCGGGTCCGCCACCCCGCCTTCCCCAAGAGCGTCTGCGGCGTCGTCTTCCAGGGCGCCGGCCGCCGGACGGGCTGCCAGTTCAGCTTCACCTGCGACGGGTCCATGCGCGGCCGGGTCAACCGCGCCGCCTGGGATCGCGCCCCGCGCCCGTCGCCTCGGCCGCCCTGTCGGGGTTCGGTCTACGCCGGCGTCGGCAACGCCACCCATTTCCACACCACGGGCGTCGCGCCCCAGTGGCGCAATTCGCTGATCCGCGTCAGCCAGGTCGGCGATCACCTGTTCTACCGCTTCGGCGGGCGGGCGGGCTCGCGGGCCGCTTTCAGCTACGCCGCGCGCCCCTCGACCGGCGCCGACGAACCGCGCCTGATCCAGGCCAGCCTGGATCCGACCGGACCGTGCGCGAGGCCGGCGCGTCGCCTACAGCCTGCTGGTCCAGCAGGAGAGCGGCGCCCAGCCGGCTCAGGCTCCGGCTCAACCTCAGACCCCGCCGCCCTCCGTGGTGGTGGCTCCGGCCGCGGCGCCGGCGGCGAACGCCCCGGAAGCCGCTCCCCGCCGCTGATCAGGCGTCCCTGTCGCCCTTCGACGAGCGATGCGCGTCGTCGTGGCTGTGCTTCAGGTCTCTTTCGCCGCCCCCGCCCGAAACCTTGCTGTTGCGGGGATTGGTCGGCCCGCCCTCGCGCGGGTCCTCGAACGTCGGCGGCTCGGCCTTGGCGTTCTGGTGGCTGGAGCCTGGACCGCCCCAGCGCTTCTCGTCGACGGGTTCGGGCGTGTGTTGGTTGTTGGCCATGGTCAGCGGTCCTGGACCTTCCAGTGCGTCGTCAGGTTCTGGCGCAGATTTCCGTAGCGGCCTTGTTGCGACAGGTTGACGTCGGCGTCTCCCGGCTGGCCCGACTGGACGCCGGTCTCCAGGTCGCGGCGATCGGCGGTCATCGCCTCGTCCAGGGCCTTTCCGCCCCGGTCGGCGAAGCTGATCTGCTCTTTCGGAATGCGAGGCGCATGGGTCATCGGCTTCTCCTTCATACGGAAGGAAAACCGCCCCGCGCGCCGGGTGTTCCGTAGCGGCGTTCGCCGCGCCGGTGTCAGCGCGCGTCCAGGCCGATGTCCAGCGAGGCCGCCGAATGGGTCAGGGCCCCGACCGAGATCACGTCCACGCCGGTCTCGGCGATGTCGCGCACCGTCTCCAGATTGACCCCGCCCGACGCCTCCAGCGTCACCCGTCCCGCCGTTCGGGCGACCGCCTCGCGCAGCATCGGCAGGGTGAAGTTGTCCAGCATGATCACGTCCGGCCCCTCGGCCAGGGCCTCGTCCAGCTGGGCCAGGCCGTCGACCTCGACCTCCACCTTCATCAGATGGCCGGCGGCGGCCCGGGCCCGGCGAACGGCCTCGCCCACCCCGCCGCAGACCGCCACGTGGTTGTCCTTGATCAGGATCGCATCATCCAGGCCGAACCGGTGGTTCAACCCTCCGCCGCACAGCACCGCGTGCTTCTCCAGCGCCCGCAGGCCGGGCGTGGTCTTGCGGGTGTCGGCGATCCGCGCGCGCGTTCCCTTCACCGCCTCCACATAGGCCCGCGTCAGGGTCGCGATCCCGCACATCCGGCCCAGCAGGTTCAGCGCCGTGCGCTCGGCGGCCAGGAACGCGCGGGCGTCGGCCTCCACCTCGGCCAGCACGGCGCCGGCCTCGAACGCGTCGCCGTCGCAAAGCTTCAAGTCGATCGCCGCCTTCGGGTCCATCGCCAGCACGCTCAGCCGCACGCAATCGATCCCGGCCAGGACGCCGGCCTTGCGCGCGGCGAACACCGCCCGCATCCGCGCGCCCTGGGGAACGCAGGCCGCCGCGGTCACGTCACCCGCCCGGCCCAGATCTTCGGCCAGGGCCAGACGCACCACCGGCTCGATCAGCAGGTCGGGAAGCGGTCGGATCATCGGGGTCTCGCTCATTCCGCCGCCAGGACGGCCGCGGGGGCCCCGGCGTTGCGCAGGCGGGTGTGGCGCGCTGTCGCCGTCGTTTCCGGGAAGTCGGCGCGGAAAATGCCCGCCTCGGCTCTCGCGCCGGGCCAGGGCCGCCTGGGCGATCAGGCGGGTCAGCTCCGCCTGGCGTCCGCGCAGCTGGCTCAGCTGCCCCTCCAGCACCGCCAGACGGGCCGCCAAGGCGTCGCGGTCGGCGGCGGCGTTGATGCGAGTGGTCTCGATCTCGGTGAAGATGGTGCTGGGCCCCAGCCGCATCTCCTTGGCGCCCACCGCCGTGCCCGTCGCCACATAGGCCTGCAGCGCCGCGATCCGCTCGTCGATGTCGCGAACCGGCTGGGCGTCTTCGGTGTACCGCGCCAGCAGGTTCTCGCGCTCGGTGCGCAGCTGCAGGATCTGGTCCTGGGCCGAGATGTTCAGGTCCCGCTGCAGAACCACCTCGGCGGGCTGGCGGGACAGCTGCGCCTCCAGCGTCGCCAGGCGCTGGCTGGCCTGGTTCAGCTGAGCACGGACCGATAGGGCGTCGGCGAACACGGTCTGGTAGGTCGCCGCCAGGGTCGCCTTGGCTGTGGCGAAGTCGCCGATCGCGTTGGACTGCAGGAAGGCCTCGTACGCCTGGTCCGCGTCCGCCAGTTCGTCCTCGAAGGCTTCGCGCTGGGCGGCGAAGGCGGGCGCGGCCCCGTCGCTGAACACCGCCCGGCGCTGCAGCAGATATTGGTCGACGATGGCGTTCAGGATCCGGGCCGATCGCTGCGCGTCGTCGGATTCGTAGGATACGGCGATGATCGCGCTGCCGGCGGTGACGCCGACGCCCAGGCCGCCGTCCAACGCCTTCAGCGCCGCCGTCTCCTTCTCGGCGGCCGTCCCCTTGGCCTTGGGGCCCAGAATGGCGTCGGCGCCCAGCGCCCGCACCGTCCGGCGCTTGACCTCCAGGCTGCCCAGGATGGCGGCTTCGGACTGGGCCACGGCGTCGGCTTCCAGCGGCTGGCCGCTGCGATCCGTCGGCAGGGCGCCGACGCGCGGCTGATAGACGTACTCCTGCCCCGCCCCGGCATAGACGCTGGCCGTGGCCGTGTAGGTCTTCTTGAGCATCAGCACGGCCGCCGCTCCGATCGCGAACACGACCAGGAAGATCAGCACCATCAGCAGCAGTTCGCGGAACAGCAGGCCGACGATGTCGGCGATCCCGTACCGCGGGCGGACTGTGGTGTAGGCCGTCGTGCGCATGCGGGGCGGACTGATTCCATGGAACGGGAGTGTGCGAGAGCAGCCTTCGCCCACCGGCGTTAACCATGGGTTACCCATAACCGCTCCACCTTGCCGCCAACGCCGTTCCGGAGCGATTCCGCCATGTCCATCGACCGTCGCCTGCTGCTTCTGGGCCTGATCGGCGCCGGCGGAGCCCTGACGTCGGGCTGTGGAGGCGGGGCGGACCTGTTCGCCGGCGGCGAGTCTCGCCTGCCCCTGCCCGCCTCTGCCGGCGCCGGCGGCCGGGTTCAGGCCGTCGACCGCGGGGCCTTCCCCGAGATCGGCTTCGCGGACTGGTCGGACGACGAGCCCGAATACGTCCTCTACCCCGGCGACGAGATCGAGATCGCCACCCCGACGCCGTCGAACTGACCCGCACCCAGAAGATCGGCCCCGACGGCCGCGTCTCCTTGCCGCTGGTCGGCCAGCTGATGGCGGCGGACCGCACCATCGCGGAACTGGAGAGCGACGCCTCGGCCGCCTACGCCAGCCAGTTGCGCCGCCCCGTCGTCGAGGTCACGCTGAAGACCGCCGGCCCGATCCGCGTCTGGGTCGGCGGCGAGGTGCGCACCCCCGGCATGATCGAGATGAACGGCGACCTGGACGCCTACCAGGCCGTCATCCAGGCCGGCGACTTCCTGCCGGGAGCGAAACAGGACCGGGTCGCCCTGATCCGGCGGGGCCGCGGCGGCGTGCGCATGCTGCGGGGGGTGGATCTCCGGCCTCGCCGGGGGGAGGTCGTGGCGCTCCGGCGCGGCGACATCCTCTACGTCCCGCGCACCGAACTGGCCGAGGTCGCCAACTGGGTCACCCAGTTCCGCAACGCCCTGCCCATCGGCTTCACCTACGCCATCGGCGGCAGTATCAGAACTTCTAGACACGCAAAGATTGTGCGCGGAAGTGGTTAGTGGCTAGTGATTAGTGGTTGGTCCGAGCGAGGGCCGCTGACAATCATCGCGGAGCCATGACTGCCGGCGTTACCAGCTATCGTGACCTGCAGGTTTGGCGGAGGGCTCTGGATTGGGCGGAAGCCATCTACGAGGCGACGGCGCACTGGCCTCGCGATGAGCGCTTCGGCCTGATCAGCCAGGTCCGACGGGCCGCCGTCTCCGTCGTCTCCAACCTGGCCGAAGGCGCTGCTCGACGCACCACCGGGGAGTTCTTGCAATTCGTCGGCATGGCGCGCGGTTCGTTGGCCGAGGCCGAGACGCAACTGCTTCTCGCCGAGAGACTTGGCTATCTCCTGCGTCCAGACGCCAAGGCCCTACTGAACGGCTCCGAAGAGATCAGCCGAATGCTGGTGGCGCTCTCTAGCTCGCTGAAGCGTCGCACGGACGATTGATCAGCAGCCACTAACCACTAATCACTTCCCGCGCTCAGGCGGCGAGCGTGACCACCCCGGCGTCGATCCAGTACCGAGCCGCCTTCTGGGCCTCGGCGATCTCTTCGCGCTCCATCTCCTGGCTCATCTCGCGGCGATAGACGCGCGCCTCGATGGAGCCCTTCATGGCCGCCAGGTTGAAGATCATGTGGGCCGAAACGCGGTCCATCGGGCATCCGCCCTGGCCGGTCGAATACATCATGCCCAGACGGAACAGGTCGTCGCCGTTCATGTCGGCGGTTGGCAAGGGCAGGCCCTGCTCTTCGTTGACCTCGGGCGCCATTTCTTGCGCGTTCATCACCGTGTCTCCCGGAACTGGAGCCCTTCTGGCTCCGCCCTCTGACGCGAATGAAATACCTGCGGTTTGAAGTTAAAGTTAACGTCGACAGGCCCTGAACGGCCTTTTCGGCGACGGCTGCGTGAATATTGATCGGCGTAAAGACCTCTGAAATCTCTTCGAAATCTCTGATTCAGGTCCCCTAACGAAGAGTCACCGCCGTCTTGGCGAAGGGTTACCGGGCGCGCTGCCCGAACAGCAGCTTGCGGGCCAGTTCGCCCTCCTTGCCCGACGCGGCCAGGTTGCGATGCAGATCCAGGCCGACGGCGCGGCCGGCCTTCACCGCCGGACGCTCCCCCACCCGCGCGACCCAGGCCTTCAGATTGGGGAAGTCGTCCAGGTCCTGTCCCTGGTTGGCGGGCAGTATCCAGGGCCAGACGGCCATGTCGGCGATCGAATAGGCTCCGGCCAGGTGCGCCCGGTCGGCCAGCCGCCGGTCCAGCACGCCGTAAAGGCGGTTCGTCTCGTCGGTGTAGCGTCGCACGCCGTAGGCCAGGTGCCGCTGGTCCTGGACCATCGCCGGCGCGTACTGGCGGAAGTGATGGGTCTGGCCCGCCATCGGCCCCAGCCCGCCGACCTGCCAGAACAGCCACTGGTCCACCTCGGCCTTGCCGCGCGCGTCGCGCGGATAGAACCGGCCCGACTTGGCGCCGAGGTACTGCAGGATGGCGCCGGACTCGAAGATCGGCAACGGCATGCCGTCCGGCCCGTCCGGATCGACGATGGCCGGCATCCGTCCGTTGGGGCTGATCGCCTGGAAGGCCGGGGCGAACTGCTCTCCCGCGCCGATGTTCACCGGCCGAACCTCGTACGGCAGCCCCATCTCCTCCAGGGCGATGGTGATCTTCCAGCCGTTGGGCGTGGGCCAGTACCAGAGTTCGATGGGACGGGTCATCTCGGCTCCTGCGGCGTCCGCACCGAGATGGGCGCAAGGCCGACCCGACGCAATCGCCGAACCTGACGGAGACGTTCAGGGGCGGTTCACGCGGCCAGGCCGACCTTGACCCATGCTTAACGGGCCGGATCGCGTTTTCCGTCGCCCCGAGATGGAGAATGTTCATGAACCGCTTCACCAAGGCCGCGGTCATCGGGCTGGCCCTGGCCGCCACGGCCGCCCCGCTCGCCGCCCAGGCTCAGGATCGCGGCGACCGCCGCGAGTGGCGCCAGGAGCGCCGCTGGGACCGCAGCAACCGTGACTGGTGGCGCGGCCGCAGCGACTTCCGCGACTATCGCGGGGCCCGCAGCGGCTATTGGTACGCCCCCAGCTATGGCTATTACCGGGTCGAGCCGCGCTACTACGGCTACCGCTGGCAGCGGGGCGGCTACCTGCCCTCGGCCTACCGCGACTACTATGTGCGCGATCCCTACGTCTACAATCTGCGGCCCGCGCCGCGCGGCTACCGGTATGTCCACGCCGGCAACGACATCGTGCTGATGGCGGTGGCCACCGGCCTGATCTCCAGCGTCCTCTACGACGTCTTCTAGGCCCGCCCATCTGACTGAGAACACGCCCTGCGGACGCGCGCCCGCAGGGCGTGTTGCGTCCGTCCGGTCCGACGACGCCGTTCGTTCAGTCGCGGTTCATGGACCCGGGACGACCGTGGCCGCAAGCCGTCTGACAGGGACGTGCGGAGAAAAGTACGAGAATGAAACGCGCATTCATGGTGGCGGTCGCTATCACGGCCTTTGTCGCGCCAGCGGTGGCGCCCTTGGCCTCGGCCGCCCAGGACATGGAACGTCGGTCCGCCGGCGAGCAGGACCGGGCCGAACGGCGTCGGATGCAAACCGAGAGCGCGTCGGGCGAACGCCCCGAACGCCCGACGCCGCCCCAGGACCCCCGCCCGCCTCGCCCGAACCGGCCCGACAGACCGGATCGGCCTAGCCGCCCTGATCGGCCGGATCGTCCTGATCTGCCGGATCGGCCGGATCGGCCGCAGCATCCGCGTCCCGACCGGCCCGACCGCCCTCACCGGCCAGACCGTCCGGACAGACCGGACCGCCCGGACCGGCCGCAGTATCCGCGTCCGGATCGCCCGGATCGCCCGAACTGGCCTGACAGGCCTGACCGGCCAAACCGTCCCGACCGGCCTGATCGCCCCGACCGCCCGGATCGTCCGGACAGGCCTCAGCGTCCCGACGGCGGCTGGAACCGCGACCGGGACCGCGACGAGTTCCGGCGTCGGTTCGACGGCGACCAGTGGCGTCGCGACTGGCGACGCCGCCACGGCGACGGCTGGTGGCGCAACGACCGCCGCTGGCGGGGCTACAACGGCGTCCGGTTCGGATTCTATTTCGCGCCTGGCTACGGCTACTACAGCGTCCCGCGCTCGTATTGGAACCAGCGCTGGTACGTGGGCGACTACCTGCCGTCGATCTTCTGGCGCTACCGGCTGGACGACTGGCGCACCTACGGCCTGGGCTATCCGCCCGCGGGCACGCGCTGGGTGCTGGTCGACAACCACATCTATCTGATCGACGAATACGACGGCTACATCATCGACGTCATCTACGACGCCTGGCGCTGGTAGTTCGTCCGTAGGGGGACGAAACGCCGTCCGGCCGCGCGCCGGGCGGCGTTTTTCGTCGCGGGACCGAGGTTGCGGCGCGCATCGCGACGCGCCAGAACCCCCTCATGACCGATCCGGCGATCATCGACGGCGCCAACGGCGAAGAGGTTCCCTCCTCCCGCGCGCCGCAGCTTCAGCTGTCCGAGGACCTGATGGCCTCGCCCAGCCGGTTCTTCAACCGCGAGGCCTCGTGGCTGGCGTTCAACGGCCGGGTGCTGGAGGAAGCCGCCAACCCCGCCCACCCCCTGCTGGAGCGGCTGCGCTTCCTCTCGATCTCGGCCAACAACCTGGACGAGTTCTTCATGACGCGCGTGGCCGGCCTGAAGGGGCAGGTGCGCGAGCGGGTCCGCGTCGTTTCGCCCGACGGCCTGACCCCGGCCGAGACCCTGGAGACCGTCAACGTCGCCGCCAACGTCCTGATGGCCGAGCAGCAGCGCCGTTGGCGCAAGCTGCGCAAGGAACTCGCCGTCGCCGGCGTCGAGGTCGTCGATCCGGGCCGGATCACCAAGACCGAGCGCGAACGGCTGGAGCCCGAGTTCCTGAACCAGCTGTTCGCCGTGCTGACGCCGATGGCCATCGACCCGGCGCACCCCTTCCCCTTCCTGCCCAACCTCGGCTTCTCGCTGGCCCTGAAGCTGAAACGGAAGTCCGACCGCCGCACCCTCTACGCCCTGGTCCCGGTGCCGACCCAGGTGAAGCGCTTCTGGCCCCTGGCCACGGATGGCCGCTCCACGCCGGGCCGCAAGCGGTTCATCACCCTGGAAGGCCTGCTGACGCTCTTCATCGACCACCTGTTCCCCGGCTGCGAGGTGCTGGAGCGCGGCGTCTTCCGCCTGATCCGCGATAGCGACATCGAGATCGAGGAAGAGGCCGAGGACCTGGTCATGGAGTTCGAGGAGGCGCTCAAGCAGCGTCGCCTCGGCTCGGTCGTGCGCATCAAGATCGAGGCCTCTATGCCCGACGACCTGCGCACCTTCATCACCGATGAACTGGGCGCCGCGCCCGAGGACACCGTCCTTGTCGATGGCATGCTGGGTCTGGCGCAGCTGTCCGAGCTGATCCCGGGCGGCCATCCGGATCTGAAATTCCCCGGCTACGAGCCGCGCTATCCTGAGCGGGTCCGCGACAACGGCGGCGACATCTTCGCCGCCGTCCGCGAGAAGGACATGCTGATCCACCATCCGTTCGAGAGCTTCGACGTGGTGGTCCAGTTCCTGCGCCAGGCCGCGCGCGATCCCAACGTCATCGCCATCAAGCAGACGCTGTACCGCACCTCCAAGGACAGCCCGATCGTCGCCGCCCTGATCGAGGCGGCCGAGAACGGCAAGAACGTCACCGCCCTGGTCGAGATCAAGGCGCGTTTCGACGAGGAGGCCAATCTGAAATGGGCCCGCGCCATGGAGCGGGCGGGCGTCCACGTGGTCTTCGGCTTCGTGGAATGGAAGACCCACGCCAAGGTCAGCGTGGTGGTGCGGCGCGAGGGCGAAGGGCTCAAGACCTACTGCCACTTCGGCACCGGCAACTACCATCCGGTCACCGCCAAGATTTACACCGACCTCAGCCTGTTCAGTTGCGACCCCGTGCTGGGCCGCGACGCCACGCGGGTGTTCAACTACATCACCGGCTACGCCCAGCCCGACGAGCTGGAAGCCCTGGTCGTCTCGCCTCTGAACATGAAGGCGACGCTGATCGACCTGATCGGCAAGGAGATGGCCGCGGCCGCGCAGGGCAAGCCGGCCGCCATCTGGGCCAAGATGAACGCCCTGGTCGATCCCGAGATCATCGACGCCCTGTACCGCGCCAGCCAGTGGGGCGTGCGCATCGAACTGGTCATCCGCGGCATCTGCTGCCTCAGGCCCGGCGTCGAGGGGCTCAGCGAGAACATCCGGGTCAAGTCGATCGTCGGCCGTTTCCTGGAGCACAGCCGCATCGTCGCCTTCGCCAACGGCCGCGACCTGCCCAACGACAAGGCGAAGGTGTTCATCTCCTCGGCCGACTGGATGCCGCGCAACCTGAACCGTCGGGTCGAGTTGATGACCCCGGTGCGCAATGCGACCGTGCATGACCAGGTGCTGGACCAGATCATGGTGGCCAACCTCAAGGACGACGCCCAGAGCTGGGTGCTGGATCCCGACGGCGCCTACCGCCGGGTCGCGCCGGCCGACCCCGAGCGGCCCTTCTCGGCCCACCGGTACTTCATGACCAACCCCAGCCTGTCGGGACGCGGCCGCAAGGTGAAGACCCTGCCCGGCCACCTCAGCTACGACCGCCCCGAGCGGAAGAAGCGTTGATGCCCGAGGCCATGCCGCCCGGAACCGCCGCGCCCCGCGAGGTCGCGGCCATCGACATCGGCTCGAACTCGGTGCGCCTGGTCCTCTACCGGCTCGAAGGGCGAGCCATCTGGACGGTCTTCAACGAAAAGGTTCTGGCCGGCCTGGGCCGCGACCTGGCGGCCACCGGCAGGTTGTCGGTCGAAGGCGCCGCCCAGGCCCTGACCGCGCTCAAGCGCTTCGCCGCCGTGATCGACGGGGTCAAGCCGGCCCACACCTTCGTCGCCGCCACCGCCGCGGTGCGCGAGGCCGCCGACGGCCCGCCTTCTGCGACCTGGTCGCCGCCCGAGACGGGCCTGGCCATCCGCGTCCTGACCGGCGAGGAGGAGGCCCGCTACGCCGCCCTGGGAGTTCTCGCCGGCATTCCCCACGCCGAGGGCGTGGCCGCCGACCTGGGCGGATCCAGCCTGGAGCTGGTGCGGATCCAGGATGGCGCGGTCGGACGCGGGATCACCCTGCCGCTCGGTCCCTTCGCCCTCGCGGACGGCAAGGGCGGTTTCGACCCGACCCGGCGGCGCGACGACATCGCCCGCCGCCTGAAGCCCGCGGGCGAGTTCAAGACGGACACCCTCTACGCCGTGGGCGGCGCCTGGCGCACCCTGGCCCAGGTCCACATGGACGTCACCGGCTATCCGCTGCACATCGTCCATCAATACGTGATGGGCGCCGACGAGGCCCGCGAGACAGCTCGGCTGGTCGCCCGCCAGTCCAAGGCCTCGCTCGAGAAGTGGCCCGGCCTGTCCCGCAAGCGCGCCGAGACCCTGCCGCACGCCGCCCTGGTCCTGGAGGGTCTGATCGAGCGCCTGGGCCTGAAGTCCATCGTCCTGTCGGCCTGGGGCGTGCGCGAAGGCCTGCTGTACGAGGCCTTTGGACGCCGAGACCGCGGGCCGCCGACCCGCTGCTGGCCGGCTCGACCGGCCCTGGGCGCACCGCCGTAGGGGGTTTCCGCCCCATCCCTTCCGGGCGCGCTCCGGGCCTGGATCGCCCCTCTGCTGCCCGCCCTGCCCGTCGCCGACAGCCTGCGCCGCGCGGTCGGGGGAACGATGGGCGATCCCGTCGAACGGGACGGCCTGTGGCGCGCTCAGACCCCGCAAGCCTTCCGGTTCGGCGTCCTGCAGGACGCTTTCGCCGCCTGGCCCGCGAACGAAGTCGCCACCGACGAGGCGACGGTCGTCCGCCGCGCCGGCGGGACGGTCCGCCTGACGCCCGGCGATCCCCGCCTGATGAAGCTCACCTACCCCGAGGATTTCGCCATGGCCGAGGCCTGATTCCCCGACAGATCCGCGTCGGCCAGGGTTTCGACGCTCATCGCTGGGGGCCCGGCGTCTCGGTTTGGCTGTGCGGCGTCGAGATTCCGCACGACCAGACGCTGATCGGCCATTCCGACGCCGACGCGGGCCTGCACGCCCTGACCGACGCGATCCTGGGGGCCATGGGCGACGGCGACATCGGCGACCACTTCCCGCCGACGGACCCGCATTGGAAGGGCGCGTCGTCAGACCTGTTCCTGATCCACGCGGTCGAGCGCCTGCATGCCCGCGGCGGGCGGCTGGTCAACGTCGATGTCACCCTGATCTGCGAGCGGCCCAAGGTGAAGCCTCACCGCCAGGCCATGCGCGAACGGCTGGCCGAGCTGCTGTCGCTTCCGCTCGACGCCGTCAGCGTCAAGGCGACCACGACCGAGGCCATGGGCTTCACCGGCCGCGGCGAGGGCCTGGCCGCCCAGGCCCTGGCGACGATCGAACTGCCGGTCGCCTGAAAACCTAGAGCGGCCGCTCCGCCGGCGGGAACTGGCTGCGCCACAGAGAGCCGAACAGGTTGACGTAGTCGTCGGTCCAGGGCCGCACCGTCGTCGGCCGCGTCGTCGACCAGCGGGCGTCGGCCTGGAAGTCGGCCAATCCCTGCCGCGTCGGCGACAGAATCAGGGCCTCCGTCGAGGCCTCGGCCATGTCGGGCATGGCGCCGCCCTCGTAGTAGATCTGGTGCAGATTGGCCTTGCCCAAGGCCTGGGCCGCGGCGATCGCCGGCAGGGTGATGTCCAGATTGCGGTTCGACAGGTGCAGCAACACCACGCCGTTCGGCTTGAGCAGGCGCAGATATCCCTCAATCGCCTCCTGCGTCAGCAGGTGGGTCGGCACGGCGTCCGACGAGAAGGCGTCGATGATCAGCAGGTCGTAGCTGCCGATCGGTTGTCGGGCCAGGGTCAGACGCGCGTCGCCCAGCACGGTGTCGATGGGCCCCTCGGCGCATTTCGAGATGAAGGTGAACCACTCCGGATCGCGCGACAGGCGGTCGACCATCGGGTCGATCTCAAAGAAGGTCATCCGATCCTCGGCGCGCTTGTAGGCGGCCATGGCGCCCGAGCCCTGACCGACCACGCCGATGCGCGCCGGGCCGCGCCGCTGAACCATCAGGGCCGACTGACCGATGGGCGTGGCGGTGTTGTAGTAGAGCGTCGGCGCACACTCGTTCAGCCCATTGCGAGCCTGGGCGCCATGCAGGGTCGTGCCATGCATCAGCACGTGGACGTCTCCGCCCATCCGGGGATCAGGGGCGTTGGCGACCCGCATCACGCCGAAGAAGCTGCGCTCGGAATAGCTCCAGTCGTAGCCGCGGGCGATCCACTGGGCCGACAGGGTGATGGCCAGCAGCACGGTGGTGAACACCAGGGCGCGATCGCGCACCAGGAAGGCGCAGACGGCGGCCGGGGCCAGCATCACCATGGCCAGCTGGCCCATGCCCATCGGGAAATACCGGTGGAAGACGGCCCGCGCCCCGTCGTCGGCTCCCAGCCATATCGACAGCCAGACCGGCGCCGAGGCCACGCAAACAGCGGCCACCAGGGCGCCCAGATACTGGCCGTTGAGCCGGCCCTTGCCCCAGGGCCGCGCCAGGCGACCAGCACCAGGACCAGGGGATACTCCCACACCATGTTGAAGATCACCGGCGCGACCAAGGCGGTGAAGGCGCCCCCCACCACGCCGCCGAGCGACATCAGCAGATAGAACTCGGTCAACCGGTCCGGCGCGGGCCGCCGCGCCGCCAGCAGTTGATGGCACATCAGGGCCGCGAAGAAGAAGGCGACCAGGTGGATGCCGAAGGCCAACGCCCAGTTGGCCGAGCGGAAGGCTACGATCAGCACGCACACCGCCCCGACCGCCGCCTGGATCACCAGGGTGATCGACAGGGGAATCCACGGCTTGTTCTGGAAGGCGATGACAAAGGTCAGCAGGTAGAGCGCCAGGGGGATGACCCACAGGAAGGGCGCCGAGGCCACGTCGGTTGACAGATGGGCGGTGACCCCCAGCATCAGGCTGGACGGAGCCGCCGCCAGCAGCACGAGAACGATCTTGTTCCGCCATGGAATGGCCGGCGAGGCCGCCAGCGGCGCGGGTTCGCCGCTCAGGTCCGCGCGCCGGCGCCAGACCACCACGGCCAACAGCACGACCATCAGCATGAAGGCCAGATAGCCGCCGCTCCAGCCCCACCGCTGGCCCGACAGGGTCGCCAGCGGCTCGATCAGCACCGGATAGGACAACAGCGCCAGGAAACTGCCCAGGTTGGAGGCGGCGTAGAGCACATAGGGATTCTTGCCGTCGGGATGGCCCGCGCGGACCCGCGCGTACCAGGCCTGCAGCAACGGCGCGGTCGCCGACAGCACCGCGAACGGCGCGCCCACGGACAGGGCCAGGGTCGCCAGCAGCCATCCGATCGGCGCCGCCGGATTGGGATCGCCCAGCCACCCGTTGACGTGAAGCGGAAGAAACAGCCCGGCGGCCAGCAGCAGCACCAGGTGGATCCCGACCTGCACCCGGATCGACCTGATCCTCTGGATCGCGTGCGCGTAGCCGTAGCCTGCCAGCAGGGCCGTCTGGAAGAACACCATGGAGGTGTTCCACACCGACGGCGACCCGCCGAGCATCGGCAGGACCAGCTTGGTCACCATCGGCTGAACCACGAACACCAGGGCCGCGGAGGTGAAGATGGCGATCGCGAACAGCGCGGGGGTCAGCCGGTCGGCCGGGCGAACGGGCGTCGTGTCGATGGTGGTGTCGCTCATGCCCGCCCCGTATGCTGGCGCCCGTACGGCGCGCGCGGCACCCTAGCCCGACTCGCACCCGCTTCGGAAAGCCCCTGACGCATGTTCCCCGACGATATCCAGGCCCTGGCCCGGCAGGTCATCGACAAGGCGCGGGCCCGGGGCCTGACGGTCGCCACAGCCGAAAGCTGCACCGGCGGTCTGGTCGCCGGCGCGTTGACCGCCATCGCCGGGTCTTCGGCCGTCGTCGAGCGCGGCTTCGTCACCTACAGCAACGCGGCCAAGGCCTCGATGCTGGGCGTGCCGGCGGAGTTGATCGAAGCTCACGGGGCGGTGTCCGAACCGGTCGCCCGGGCGATGGCCGCCGGCGCGTGACCGGTCCGAGGCGGCGGTCGCCGTCTCCGTCACCGGCGTCGCCGGCCCTGGCGGCGGCTCGACCGAGAAACCCGTCGGCCTGGTTCATTTCGCGGCGGCGGGCCCGAACGGCGTGGTTCATGTCGAACGCCGGTTCGGCGACCTGGGGCGCGACGCGGTCCGGATCGAGAGCGTCCGGGTCGCCCTGACGCTGTTGCTGGATCGGATCGGCGCATGATCGTCGACGCCCGCGGCCATCGCTGCCCCACCCCCAGCCTGAGGCTTCAGAAGGCGCTCCGCGCGCTTGGGCCGGGCGCCCGCGCGACCCTTCTGGCCACCGACCCGATGGCGCGCATCGACGTGCCCTTCCTGATGGCGGATCTGGGCGGACGGGTGATCGCCATCCGCGAGGCCGACGGCGTGCTGGCTATCGAGGTCGAGACGCCCGGCGCGCCGACAGGCTGACCACCGTCTCGGTCTCCTCGACCGGCTCCAGTTCGGGCGCGCCGGACGAGCGGGCGGCGATCTCCATCTCGGTCGCGAACGCCCCGCCGTAGAAGATGGCGTTGACGTTCCAGGACAGCCAGATCAGCAGCACCACGACCGCGCCCACCGAGCCGTAGGTCGCGCCGAGAGGCGCGATCTGCTCGACGTAGATAGCGCACAGCCACGACGAGATCGTCGACATCACCGTCGCCACCACCCCGCCCGCGATCGCGGAATCCAGGCCACCGGGGCGCGATGCGACATGGCGTAGCGGTAGAGCATGGTCAGGCCGATCGCCAGCCCCAGCGCCGGCCACAGGCCGTCCAGCGACAGCCCCGCCCCGCCCGCCGCCGCCGTCGTCGACAC
>NZ_JBNFOJ010000039.1:0-15412 GCF_057364705.1 Brevundimonas sp. CURTG3B2_SDJG | reverse complement strand
CGCCCGCGCCTGCGGCGCGCGTCCTGAGGGGCGACGGCGAGCAACGCCGCGGCGGCCAGACTTGCGAACGCGCTCATGCGGCTCCCCCGGGGATGCGGATGCGAGGATAGGCGCGCGCTCGCGAGCGCCGCCGCGACGAGGCCGATCAGAGCTCGTCGTCTTCCTTGAGCAGCTCTTCCTTGGTGATCGGCGTGTCCTTCACCTCGGCGGTCGAGAAGATCAGGTCGCAGACCTTCTCCTCGTAGATCGGAGCGCGCATCTGGGCGGCGGCGTTCGGGTTCTGGCGGTAGAAGTCCAGCACCTGACGTTCCTGGCCCGGATAGTTGCGGGCCTCGTTCATGATGGCGTTGTTCAGCTCCTGGTCCGAGACCGTGACGTTGTTGGCGCGGCCGATCTCGGCCAGCACCAGGCCCAGGCGCACGCGGCGCTCGGCGATCTTGCGGTACTCTTCCTTCAGCTTTTTGTCGGACTTCTTGGCGTCCTCTTCCGGCAGGCGGCCGGCGGCCTTGTCGGCCTCGACCTGCTGCCAGATGCCGTCGAACTCGGCTTCCACCATCTTGGGCGGCAGCGGGAAGTCGTGGGCCTTGTCCAGCTCGTCCAGCAGGGCGCGCTTCAGCTTGAAGCGGGCGGCGCCGGCGTACTGCTGGTTCAGGTTGGCGCGCAGCAGCTCCTTGAGCTTGTCCAGCGATTCCAGGCCGATGCGCTTGGCGAAGTCCTCGTCGACCTTGGCCTCGGCCTCGGCCTTGATAGCCTTCACGGTGATGTCGAAGGTCGCCAGCTTCCCGGCCAGGTTCTTGGCCTGGTAGTCCTCGGGGAAGGTCACCTCGATGGTCTTCTCCTCGCCGACCTTCGCGCCCTTCAGCTGCTCTTCGAAGCCGGGGATGAAGCGGTTGGAGCCGATGACCAGGTCGGCGTCGGTGGCCGCGCCGCCCTCGAAGGGCTCGCCGTCCAGCTTGCCCAGGAAGTCGATGGTCAGCTGGTCGCCCTCGGCGGCCTTGACCGTCTTGCCCTTCTTGTCCTCGTAGGTCTTGGCTTGGCCGGCCAGTTCCGTCAGGGCCTCGTCCAGGTCGGCGTCGGACGCCTCATAGGTCGGGCGCTTCAGCTTCAACGTCTTGGGATCCACCGGGGTGAAGTCCGGCATGACCTCAAGAGACATTTCATAGGCCAGGTCGTCCTCGCCCTTGATGACCTTGTCCATGTCCGAGGTCAGCTTCATCTCGGCCGGAGCGGCGGGGCGCACCTTGGCCTCGTCCAGGGCCTTCTGGCTCGAGGTGTTCAGCTGGTCGTTGATGATCTCGCCCATCAGGTCGCGGCCGAACGTCTTCTTGACGTGGGCCAGCGGCACCTTGCCCGGGCGGAAGCCCTTCAGCTTCATCTGCGGCGCGACTTCCTTCAGGCGCGCGTCCAGCTTTTCGTTCAGCTCGGCGACGGGGATGGTCACCGCGATGACGCGGCTCAGGCCTTCGGAGGACTTTTCGACGACTTGCATGGTCGGGATTCTGACGCTCTGGGGCGGCGCCAATGAGGCCGGCGCGCGCGGTGTGGGAAAAGCAAGAAGGGCCGCCCTTTTCGAGGGCGCGCCTTTGAAGCCCGCCCTTATGTCGATGACCGCCCCAAAGGTCAACGCGGGACGGTTCCGGCGAGCCTCTGGGGAGGCTATCAAGCCTCCATGACCTCCTCCCCGATCGGCGTAGCCGTCTTTCCCGTCACGCCTCTTCAGCAGAACTGCACCCTTGTCTGGTGCCGCAAGACGCTGAAGGCGGCCATCATCGATCCCGGCGCGTCGGTGGACGGCCTGCTCGCCGCGACGGCCAAGCAGGGGCTGACCCTGGACGCCATCTGGATCACCCACGGCCACCTGGACCACGCCGCGCGCCGCCGAGATGCAGGAGAAGACTGGCCTGGACATCGTCGGCCCTCACCCCGAGGACCAGTTCTGGATCGACGGCATTCCCGCCCAGGGCCAGATGTACGGCATCCCGGAGGCCCGATCGTTCACGCCGACGCGCTGGCTGGCCGATGGCGACGTGCTGACCCTGGGCGAGACCGCCTGGGAGGTGCTGCATTGCCCGGGCCACACACCGGGGCACGTGGTGTTCTTCAACCGCGAGGCCCGCTTCGCCCAGGTCGGCGACGTGCTGTTCCAGGGTTCGATCGGCCGCACCGACTTCCCCCGCAGCGACCACGGCGCGCTGCTGAACGCCATCACCACCAAGCTCTGGCCGCTGGGCGACGACGTGACCTTCATCCCCGGCCATGGCCCCCACTCGACCTTCGGAGCCGAGCGGCGGACCAATCCCTTCGTCTCGGACGAGGCCATGCGACGGGCCCCGATCGCGCGCCCGGCGTCCGGTCCCTCCCTCACCGCCCTCCCCTAGCGCGCGGACCAGCAAGGCCGATCAGCAACCCCAGCCCAGGGCCCCACGCCGTGGCGCGGATGGGCTCGTCCTGCATCGCGCCCCTTAGGCGGCTGGCGCGCTCGCGGCCCCAGGTCCGCGCCGACGCCATGTCCTCGCGCAGCGCCTGGCGAAGGGGGCGCACGCCCAGCGACCGCATCCCCTCGTCACGAAGGATGGCGTCGGCCTCACGGTCCAGACGCGCCGAAACGGTGTCGTCGCCGTCTTCGATGTCCTCGACGTCCGAGGCGTCGGCGGTGGGATCGGTCATGGGAAAACTCCTGGGGCCCAGGTCCTGACAATCCGCCGCTCCCGCGCCGGTTCCGCGCGGCGATTGTGATGAAACGACCCGGCGGGCGCGACGTTGGCTGGGGCGGAAAGGAGGTTCGCCATGACCTATGTCGAACCCGACACTCCCGGCGGCGAGCCCGAGATCATGCCGCCGGATACGCCGGACCCGGACATCGATCCCGGCTCCCAGCCGGACGAGGACCCCGGGTCCATCCCGACCGAGGTTCCCCAGCCGGATCCCGGCGGTGGCGACCCCGGCGACTCGCGGCCCTACGGGGCGGGGTTTCGCCAAGGCCTATGATTCGTTCGCATTTGTGTGACCGAACCGTCGGAACCGGACGGGAGTCAGTGGGTTCAGACAGCAACCGCCACGCCGCCACGAAAGGAACCACTGATGGCTCAAGGTCAGCCCACTCGAGCCTCCGGCGTCTCCAAGCGGGGCTTCGCCTCGATGGACCCGGAGCGTCAGCGCGAAATCGCCCGGAAAGGCGGCGCCAGCGTGCCGAGCGAGAAGCGCAGTTTCTCCCAGGATCGCAGCTTGGCCGCTCAGGCGGGCCGCAAGGGCGGCGAGGCTTCGCACGGGTCGCGCACCCGAGAACGCCCCCCCGTCGAATAGGACGGCCTTGGACGGAAAGAAGGGCGGCGTCGCCAGGCGCCGCCCTTTTTCGCGCCTCAGGCCTCGAGCAGGGCCAGCGCCACCGCAGGGGCCGGGCTGGTGCGGAAGGCGGCGACCCGCCACCCCGAACGAAGGGCCATGTCGCGCACCGACGCCTCGGTGAACTTGCGCGAGTTCTCGGTATGCACCGTCTCGCCCTCGGCGAAGCCGATCCGGCGGTCGCCGATCCGCACGGACATGGCGCGCGTCGCTTCCAGGTGCATCTCCATCCGAGAGGCCGCGCCGTTCCAAACGGCGCGATGGGCGAAGGCTTCGACGTCGAAATCGGCGCCCAGCTCCCGATTGGCGCGGACCAGAAGATTCCGGTTGAAGGCGGCGGTGACGCCTTGGGCGTCGTCATAGGCCGCGATCAGCGCCGCCGGATCCTTGACCAGATCCACGCCCAGCACGAAGAGCGCGTCGGGCCCCAGCACGCGCCGCGCCGCGGCCAGGAAGGCCACCGCGTCATCCGGGTCCAGGTTGCCGATCGTCGAGCCGGGGAAGAAGCCGACCCGGCGGCCCGGGGGGACCTCGGCCGGCAGACGCTCCAGCCCCATGAAATCGCCCAGCACCGGCGCCACCTTCAGCGTGGGATAGGCGTCGCGGATCCGGCGGGCCGCGCCGTCCAGCGCCTCGCCGCTGATGTCGATCGGCACATAGGCCGCCAGGCCGGAAGCCGCGTCCAGCACGATGCGGGTCTTCTCGCTGGCGCCCGAGCCGAACTCGACCAACACGGCCCCCGGCCCGAAGCGCGCCGCCCAGTCCGGCGCCGTCTGGCGCAGCAGCGCCGCCTCCTGCCGCGTCGGATAGTATTCCGGCAGCCGCGTGATCTCCTCGAACAGCCGCGATCCCTCGGCGTCGTAGAACCATTTGGGCGAGGCGGTCTTCGGCGATCGCGACAGGCCGGCGATCAGGTCGTCGCGGAATCCCGCGGTTTCGTCCCCAGACAATGGAACGACCTCCTCGCGCGCGTCGGACGCCAACCGCACGCCGGCGAACGCCCAGCGTTGATGCGGGTAGAAGAAGTTGCGGTAGGTGGCGCGCGCATGGCCCTCGGGCGTGGCGAACGAGGCGCCCCGCAGCACCATCTGGTTGGCCATGAACTTGCCGTTGTATTCCGACGCCGTCCCCTCGGTCGGACGGAAACCCGGATAGGGCGCATAGGCCGAGGCCGTCCATTGCCAGACCTCCCCGAAGGCGTTCGTCAGCGCTTCGGACCGGGTCCGGACCGCATGCTCCCACTCGGCTTCGGTGGGCAGCCGGCGCCCGGCCCAACGGGCGAAGGCGTCGGCCTCGTAGAAGCTGACGTGCCGCACCGGCTGCGCCAGGTCGACCGCCCGACGGCCGGCCAGCGTCATGGTCGACCAGCCGTCCGCCTCGCGCCGCCAGTACAGCGGGGCCGTCCAGCCCTCGCGCCGAACCGCCGCCCAGCCGTCCGAGAGCCAGAGCTCGGGGCGGTCGTAGCCGCCATCCTCGATGAAGGCGATCCACTCGCCGTTGACGACCAGGTCTCGAGCCAGGGCGTAGGGCTCAAGCCAGACGCGGTGCTGGGGGCCCTCGTTGTCGAAGGCGAAGCCCGCGCCGTCGTGGCCCAGCTCGACCAGCCCGCCCTCCATATGCAGCACCCCGCCCCCGGCAGGCTCGGCGGCTCCGGCGCGGGGCTCGCGGTCGTACGCCGCGGGGTCCAGGGGCGATCGGGCCATCAGGTTCAGCACGTCCATCAGGAACAGCTCCTGATGCTGCTGATCGTGATGCAGGCCGAGGGTGAACAGATATCGCGATCGGGCGTCGTCGCGGCCCTCGCCCAGCCAGGCGATCATCCGGCGATCGATCTCCCGACGGTAGGCCAGCACCTCTTCCAGCGCCGGGCGGGTCATCAGACCGCGTTCCGGACGCGCCACCCGCTCGCCCAGCGCTTCGTAGTAGCTGTTGAACAGGGTCTGCCAGGCCGGATCGACGGGCTGATACTCCGGCTCCTGCGACAGGATCATCGCCTCGAAGAACCAGCTCGTATGGGCCAGGTGCCACTTGCCGGGGCTGCAATCGGCCATCGACTGGGCGGCCAGGTCCTCGGCGGACAGCGGCCGCGCCAGCTCGGGCATGGCGGACCGGACCCGACGAAACGCCGCGATATCCCTGTCGACGATCGAGCGAACTCGCGAATGGACATTCATGCGGTCAGCTCCCCCGCCGTGGACCCGGGAGATGGGGCGGCCCCTGTGTAACCGCCAGTGTTTCCATCCGTTCCGCCCTCGGGCTGCTGCCAGGGTTTGGCAGCAGGAACGCCCCCGGAACACCCGCGTTTCAGAAGGGACCGGCCCTCCCCCGGCGCAGCCCCGTCGCATCCCTCATGCCGCAAACCCGCGCAGCCTCCGCCGACGGGGACGACGCCGCCCCCGATCCGAACGGCGACGCCCCGGACGGAATCCGCGACCCGACCCACTGGCGCGAGTCGGTGGCCGCCAAGGCCCCGGCTCTTCGCGCCTTCGCCTGGTCCCTTGCGCGCAATCCCGCCGACGCGGACGACCTGGTCCAGGAGACCCTGGCCAAGGCCTGGAGCAACCGCGACCGGTTCGAGCCGGGCACGAACCTGCGCGCCTGGCTTTTCACCATCCTGCGGAACTCCTGGTACTCGACCCTGGCGCGGCGCCGACGCGAGGTGGCCGACGAGGACGGCAAGCACGCCGCCCGGCTGACGGCCGAGGGCAATCAGGAATGGTCGATGGAGCTGGACGCTCTACGGGCGGCGCTGGACGACCTTCCGCCCACCCATCGCGAGGCCATCGTCCTGGTCGGCGCCGCCGGCCTGTCCTACGAGGAGGCCGCCGAGATCGCCGGGTGCGCCCTGGGCACCATCAAGAGCCGCGTCAACCGCGCCCGCAACCGCCTGGCCGAGGCCCTGGAGATGCCGCGGCGGGACGAGGAGTAGGCGTCAGACCCTACAGCGAGACGACGGCGTCCAGCAGTTCGTCGACAGCCTCCGCCGCCGTCGCCCACGAGCAGACGAACCGCACCGAGCCGTCGTCGAAGCGGTAGCAGGCCCAGCCCAGCTCGTTCAGCCGCTGGTGCGCCCGGGCCGGCATGCGCACGAACACGGCGTTGGCCTCGACCGGATGGGCCAGGGCGAAGGGCGAGCGGTGCGCGATCCCCTCGGCCAGCCGCTGGGCCATCAGATTGGCGTGGGCGGCGCCGTCCTCCCAGGCGTTGGTCTCCAGCAGCCCTACGAACGGCGCCGCCAGGAACCGGCCCTTGGACGCCGTCTGGCCGGCCTGCTTCAGCCGGTTGTCGACCCGGCGGGCCAGCGACTTGTCGAACATCACGATGGCCTCGGCGCACGGCGCGCCGGCCTTGGCCCCGCCGAAGACCAGCACGTCCACGCCCAGCCGGGCGATCTGGGTCAGGTCGAACCCGGCCGCCGCCGCATTGGCCAGCCGCGCGCCGTCCAGATGCACGCCGTAACCCTTCAGCTTCACCGGCTCGATCAGGTGGCGCAGGTCCTCCTCGGTGTAGACCGTGCCGTACTCGGTCGACTGGGTCAGGCTCAGCGCCGCCGGCGGCTGGCGGTGGCCGACCTCGGGCTCCTCCAGCGCCGCCTGCAGCGCCTTGGGATCGATCTTGCCCGAAAAGCCCGGCAGGCCGATCAGGCCCACGCCGGATCCGAAGAAGCCCGGCGCCCCCGTCTCGTCGGTGCAGACGTGGGCGGCGTGATGCGCCAGGACCGCTTCATGGGGCCAGGCCAGCATCGACAGGGCGATGGCGTTGGCCGCGGTGCCGGAAAATGCGAAGCGGATGTCGGCGTCGGCGTCCAGGCGCTGGCGGATCAGGTCCCCCGCCCGCGCGGTGAGGTCGTCGGCGCCATAGGAACGGGCATAGCCGGCGTTGGCCTCGACCAGCGCCTGCAGGGCCGCCGGCGCCATCCCGGCGGTGTTGTCCGAGCCGAAATCGTAACGCACGCCCTAGCCCTCGCCGCTGTCCTGATGGGCGTCGCCCGGCGACGGATCGCTGGGCGGCGCGGCCTTTCTGGCGCGATTCTTCCGTTTCGGGGCGGGCGCCGCGTCCGGGGCCTCCTCGTGCACGGCGACCTGGTGCGGGAAGGGAATCTCGATCCCCGCGGCGTCCAGCGCCTCCTTGGCGGCCTGCAGGACGTCGGCCTTGGTCTGCCAGTAGTCGTCCGACCTGGTCCAGGCCTGCAGCGACATCTCCACCGAGCTGTCCAGCAGCGCGGTCACCCCGGCCCAGGGCGCGGGATCGGGCAGGACCTTGGGATGACGGCCCGCCGCCCCGACCAGCACCTCGCGCGCCCGGTTCAGGTCGTCGCCGTAGCCGACCCCGATCTTGAGCTCCATCCGGCGGGTCCTCTGGCCAGACAGGTTCATGATGACGTCGCCGAACACCTTGGAGTTCGGCACCACGATCTTGACGTTGTTGGCGTCCGACAGCTGGGTCAGGAACAGGTCCAGCCGCTGGACCTTGCCGACCCGGCCGCCCACGTCGATCAGGTCGCCGACGCGATAGGGGCGCAGGATCAGCAGCATGACCCCCGCCGCGACGTTGGACAGCGTCCCCTGCAGCGCCAGGCCCACCGCCAGCGAGGCGGCGCCCAGGACGGCGATGATCGAGGTGGTCTGCACCCCCAGCCGCTGCAGCACGGCGATGAAGCCGACGATGAAGACCACCACCCGCACCACCTGCACGGCGAAGCTGAGCACCGTGGGGTCCTGCCGGAAACCCTTCATCCGGCCCAGGAACCGCCGCGTGACGCCCGCGGCCCAGCGCGAGGCGAACACCGTCACGACCAGGATGACGATGGCGATGGCGAGGTTGATCGCGAAGTCGCCGGCCATGTCGGTCAGCTTGGCGATCATGGCGGCGTCGACCGCGGCGGCTTTTTCGCCGGCGGCGACGGCCTCGGTCAGGGGAGCGACGAGGGAGGACATGGCGCGGGTCTAACGCCTGACGCCGGGATTGGAAGCCCTCCCCCGCCCGGTTTCAACCCGTCGTGGCGGCCAGCAGCAGGCCGCCGACCAGTGCGATGTTGCCGATGAAGGTGTTTTGCACCGAATGCCGGGTCTCGGGGGGCTGACGCCAGAAGTCCAGCAGGGTCACGCTGGCGACCACCGTGAACAGGATCAGGGCGCCGGAGGCCAAGGCGGTCTGCACCCCGACGATCAGCAGGACGCCGCCGAAGACCTCCAGTCCCATGCCGCTCGACAACAGCAAGGCGGGCGCCGGCCAGCCCTTGCCCTTCAGCATCGCGACCCTGGCGGGGAAGTTCAGCGCGTGCTGAAGCGCCGACCACAGAAAGACGGCGCCGATCAGCGCCGCGCCGATGTGAGGATGAGGCGTGAGGTCGATCATGGGCGTCTCCCTTTCAAGGCTTGCCCGGTCCCGCCGGATATGGCCTGTTGTTTCGATATCTAATAGATAGATATCTAATCGTTCGATGTCTATAATTTTATGATGACGCCCTACCCCCCTCCCGTCGGCCTGGTGCTGGCGCGCACCGCCAAGGCCTGCGCCCGCGCGTTCGAGGACGCCCTGGCCTCGGCCGGCGGATCCACGCCGGTGTGGATGACGCTGATGACCCTGATGCAGGGTGAGCACCGCACCCAGTCCGAGCTGGCCGCCGCCATCGGCGTCCAGGGCCCGACCCTGACCCACCATCTGAACAACATGGAGCGGGACGGCCTGATCCGGCGCGAGCGCGCGCCCGAGAACCGGCGCGTGCACAACGTCTCCCTGACCGCCGAGGGCCGGGCGTTGTTCGAGCGTCTGCGCCAGGCCGCTATGGCGCACGACGCCCGCATCCGCCAGGGATTCAGCTCCGAGGAGGTCGCCCAGCTGCGCGGCTTGTTGGGCCGCCTGGCCGCCAACGTGCCCGAGGCGCAGCTGTTTTGACGGCTAGGTCGCCTTCACCACCCGCCCGCCGCCGCGCTCGATGGCGTCCAGAAGGTCCATGACGTCGTCCAGGGTGTTCGCCTCGCGCGCCGGCTTGTCCCAGCGAATGCGGCTGACGCGCGGGAAGCGCATCGCCACGCCGGACTTGTGCCGCGCGGACCGGTTCAGCCCCTCGAACGCGATCTCCAGCACCAGGCCGAAGTCCCGCTCGGCCCGCACCGAGCGCACCGGCCCGAAGCGCTCGACGGTGTGGTCGCGCACGAACTTGTCCAGCTGTTTCAGCTCCTCGTCGGTGAAGCCGAAATAGGCCTTGCCCACCGGCGTCAGCGCGCCCTCCTCGGTCCAGACGCCGAAGGTGTAGTCGGAATAGAAGCTGGACCGCTTCCCATGCCCGCGCTGGGCGTACATCAGCACGGCGTCGATCACGTGCGGGTCCCGCTTCCACTTGAACCACGGCCCCTTGGGCCGCCCGGCGACATAGGCGCTGTCCCAGCGCTTCAGCATCAACCCTTCGGCGGCGGCTCCGACCGGCGGATCCGCCCTGAGGGCGGCCAGATCCTCCCACCGCGCGTAGGGCACGATCGGCGACAGATGCAGCCGCTCGCCGCCCCGGCCGGCCAGCGCCTCCAGCCGCGCCCCGGCGCTCGCGCAGGGTCAGGCCGCGCAGATCCTCGCCCCGCTCCGCCAGAAGGTCGTAGGCGACGACCGCCGCCGGAAAGGCCGTCACGGTCTTGGCGTCCACCGTCTTGCGGTTCAGCCGTTGCTGCAAGTCCCCGAACGGGGCCACGCCGCCGTCCCGCCAGACGACCAGCTCTCCGTCCACGGCCCCCTCGAACGCCAGGCCCGCCATGACGTCCGGAAACGCGCCGGAGATCTCGTCGCCGGTGCGCGAGTACAGTTTTTCGACCCCGCCCTCGAGCACCGCCTGCACCCGGATGCCGTCCCATTTCCACTCCGCGGCGTAGTCGGCGGGGTCCAGCCGGGCGAAGTCGGCCGTCTCGTCCAGAGCCACGGCCAGCATCACCGGGCGGAAGCGGCCGGGCGCGTCGCCGCTGGGCCGCTCTCCCCGCCCCTCCAGCCAGGCGAACAGGTCGGCGTAGGGCGGCGACAGCGCATGCCACACCTCCTCGATGTCCGAGGCCTGGACCGGCTCCAGCCGCGTCGTCGCCTCCCCCGGGGGGGGCCGCCCGGCTCCGGCGGTTCGCTGACGGCGGCGGGGCGCATCATCGCGGCCGCCGTCTTGGCCAGACGCGCCGACAATCCCACCCGCAGCGCCCCGGTCATCAGCTTCAGCAGCGCCCAGCGGGATTGCGGCTCGAGCGCGTCCAGCCACCCCTCCAGCAGGCCCTTCACCTCGCCTCGACCGGCGGTCCGCAGGGCGTCGACGACCTCGCCCAGCTCGGGTTCGCGATTGGGCCGGTGTTCGGCGTCCGCCGGCCAGATCAGAGCGACCGTCTCGGCCAGGTCGCCGACGTAGTCGTAGGACCAGCGGAACAGGGTCGGATCGACCCGGGCCTCGACCGCCTTGCGGATCATCGCGGGCTTGGCCGCGTCGAAGGACAGGTCGCCGGTCAGCGCCGCCAGGGCCCAGCCCCGGTCTGGATCGGGCGTCGCCCTCAGATAATCCCTGAGCAACACCAGCTTGGCGTTGCGCGACGCGGTCAGCGACAGGCGGTCCAGCAGTTCGGCGAAGGCGCGCATCGGACCTCATTCAGGCACAGCTTCAGCCAAACGCGAAAACGCCCCGGAAGTCTCCCTCCAGGGCGCATTCGTGGGCATGTCGAAGGTCTCAGGCGGCGGCGGCGTCCAGGTCCTCGCTCGCCTCCGTGACCAGGGCGCGGACCCCGGCGCGGCCCGCCCCGACGCGGTTCATCACCATGGCCAGGGCTGCGAAGTCGATCGGCTTGTTCAGATAGGCGTCGGCCCCGGCGTCCAGGCCCGCCTGGTGGTCCTCGCTGCGGGCCGAGGCGGACAGGACGACGATGGGCGTGTCGCGGTTCGGCCCCTCGGCCGCGCGGATGGCGCGGGTGGCCGTCAGGCCGTCCATCACCGGCATGTTCACGTCCATCACGATCAGGTCGAACTTCTGTTCCCCGGCGGCCTCGATGGCGATCTGGCCGTTCTCGGCGGTGGCCGAGCGGTGGCCGGCCGAGCCCATCCAGGCCTCCAGGATCATGCGGTTGACGGGATGGTCCTCGACCACCAGGACAGTCAGCGACTGGCCGCCCTCGACCTCGGCCACGATCGCCTCGGCGGCCTTCTCCGGCGCCCAGCGGACCACGTCGGCCTCGACGGTGAAGGTGAAGGTCGATCCCTCGCCGACCGTCGATTCCACCGTGATGTCGCCGTGCATGATGTTGGCCATGCGGCGCGAGATCGTCAGACCCAGCCCCGTGCCCCCGAAGCGGCGGGTCGAGGAGGCGTCGACCTGGGTGAAGGGCTGGAACAGCCGCTCCAGGTCCTCCGGCGCGATGCCCGCGCCCGAATCCTTGACCACGAAGTCGAACCGCACCCGCCCGTCGTCCAGCTTCTCGCCCCGCACGGTGTAGACGATCTCGCCGGCGTCGGTGAACTTCACCGCGTTGGACAGGAGGTTGTGGATCACCTGGCAGGTGCGCAGCGGATCGCCGCGCACCACCGCCGGCAGTTCGCCCTCCAGCCGGGTGCTGAAGGTCAGGCCCTTGGCCTCGGCCTGGGCCTGGAAGGGCCCGGTGACGCGCTTGTGCAGGTCTTCGATGACCACGTCGACGACCTCGAAGGTCATCTTGCCGGCCTCGATCTTGGTCATGTCCAGGATGTCGTTGAGCAGGCTCAGCAGATTGTCGCCCGAGTTGCGGATGATCGACAGATACTCGCGCTGCGTCGGCTCCAGCCGCGTCGCGCCCAGCAACTGGGCCGCGCCCAGGACGCCGTTCATCGGCGTGCGCAGCTCGTGCGAGATGACGCCCAGGAAGTTGGACTTGGCGTCCGAGGCGGCGTTGGCCTTGTCGCGGGCCGATTCCAGCTCCTCGATCAGGTGGGCCTGGTGTTCCTGGAAGGCGCGGATGCGCTCCTCGCGCAGCATGGTCATCGTCACCAGGACGAACAGGCCGGCGGCCGTGAACGGCACCACGGCCAGGAATTGCCAGAACTCCGGCGTGCCCCACAGGCTGGCCGCGATGATCAGGGCGGCGGCGCCGTAGGGCGAGGAAATCACGATGGCCTGGCGGGGCGAGCTGCGAAGCTGGGCGAACACCAGCACGTATCCGGCGACCAACAGCGCCATGCCCAGCGAATGACCGAAGGCCGCGCCCGAGAACCAGGCCAGCAGCGGGGCGGTGGCCCAGGCGGCGGTCGTGGCGGTGGCGACCGCGGGGAACACCAGGCCCCAGCCCGCGCCGACCCGGTGGCTGATGCGCTTCTCCACGCCCCCGCGCAGGGCCCCTGCGGCCAGGGTGCCCACGAACCACAGGGCCGCGGCGGTCCAGCCGACCGTGGCCAGCAGGCCGACGGCCCAGCTGGCGATGATCAGATAGCGCAGATATTGCGTCTGGAGGATCGCGCGCAGGGCCTGGGCGGCCTCGCCCGAATCCGGGTCTCCAGCCGCCTTGCCGATGCCGTCGGATTCCACCATCGCGCGCCCCGAGCCCCGTTACAACCCGGCGGGACGCTAGGGCGAACCTTCTAAGACGAAGTGAACGCTGACGGTTCTGTGACGAACATTGTTCCGCCGAGCACCTAGGCCGCGTCCTGGGCGTCCTCCTCCGGCGTCAGGGCGCGGATCGACAGGGCGTGCACGGGTCCCGCCAGCTCCTCGCTGAGCGCGGCGTTGACGGCTCGCTGGCGCTGCACGCGTCCCAGTCCCCGGAAGGCGGCCGACACCGCCGTCAGGTTGAAATGGCTCTCGCCCCCCGGCTTGGCGTCCATCCCGCCCTCGTGGTGGTGGCCCGCGTGCCGCCAGCTGTCGTCCTCGATCTCCAGGCGCACGGGATCGAGGACCGCGGTCAGTTTCTCGCGGATAATCGTCGCGATCGGCCCTTCGGGCATCGTCAAGTCCTTGTTGCGGTCCAAATCGACCCTACACTTCGGGCGATGTCGTCCGCGTTTCAATACAAGCCGCGATTCAAGGATATGCGGGTCAAGCCGCCCCGCCCCGAAGAGGAGGCGGCGGAGGAGGACGTCCTGCACCTGAAGCCGGGCGAAAAGGCCTGCCAGTGGCCCGACTGCCGCCAGGCCGCCACGGCCCGGGCGCCCAAGTCGCGCGAGCGGCTGCACGACTTCTATGACTTCTGCCAGCGCCACGCCGGCGAGTACAACAAGGGCTGGAACTTCTACGCCGGCATGAGCGAGGGCGAGGTCCGCGCCGCCCAGGAGAACGAGGCCATGACCGGCGGCCGGCCCACATGGGAGATGAAGGCCGGCAAATTCACCCGCGAGGCCGCCGCCTTCGCCGCCAAGATGGGTACGTCCAACACCCAGGGCGCCGGCAGCTGGCGGGACAGCTTCGGCCTGTTCGGCCGACGCACGCGCGAGCACGCCGTTCCCGAGGGCCAGGACGACCTGCGCCTGGGCAAGCTCGAACGCGCGGCCCTGGCCGACCTGGACCTGGACGTCCGGACCGACAAGAAGGCGGTCAAGGCGCGCTATCACGAGCTGCTGAAACGCTTCCACCCCGACATGAACCAGGGCGACCGCGGGGCCGAGGCCAAGCTCCAGCGCGTCATCAAGGCCTACAAGACCCTCAAGAAGGCCGGCCTGGCTTAGGCTCAATCGACCATTCCCGGCCCCCGGGTCGCGCCGCTTGCGCGGCCCGCCCGAGGGGTAAACCCGCCGGGAATCCATCAACACCAAGACCGGAAGTCGAGACCTCGCGGCGCTGATCGCGTTCTTGAATGGCCGGGACGAGCCTGGCCATGACGGAAGGCAGGGTACGACAGGCGGGTAGGGCTATTGACTGAATGTCGCTGGATTCCCCGCCTCGCCGCGCCTACATATTCGTTATCGCGATAAACAATCGCCGCCCGCGACGGCCACGATGATGGAGACCTGAAATGGAAGTCCTCTACCGCGCCCATGCGACCGCTTCCGGCGGCGGCCGCGACGAAGGCCGCTCGCGCACCGACGACGGCAAGATCGACGTGCGCCTGTCCGTCCCGACCGAAATGGGCGGCAAGGGCGGCGACGGGACCAACCCTGAACAGCTGTTCGCCACCGGCTACGCCGCCTGCTACCTGGGCGCCCTGCGCCTGGTCTCGGGCAAGGCGGGCACGCCGGTCGGCCCCGACACCAAGGTCTCGGCCGGCATCGGCTTCGGCAAGAACACCCGCGGCGAGGGCTTCAACCTCGACGTCGAGCTGACGGTCTCGGACCACGGCCTGGACCAGGCGGTGATCGACGACCTGATCGCCAAGGCCCACCAGGTCTGCCCGTATTCGAACGCCACCCGCGGCAACGTCGACGTCGCGCTGAAGGCGGTCTGATCCGCCCCTAGTCCAGGGTGGTCCGGTACCTGAGCATCGCCAGGGCGCCGACCGCCAGGACGAAGAGGGCCAGGGCGAACAGGCTGGGGCCGGCGTTCTCCAGCCCTACGCCCTTGAGCAGCGATCCCCGCACCACCCGCAGGAAGTGGGTGACGGGGATCGCCGTGCCGATCCACTGCGCCCAGTCCGGCATGCCTCGGAACGGAAACATGAAGCCCGACAGCAGGATCGACGGCAGCATGTAGAAGAAGCTCATCTGCATGGCCTGCAACTGGGTCTTGGCCGCCGTCGAGATCAGGAAGCCCAGCGACAGCGAGCCGACGATGAACAGCATCAGGCCCGCGCCCAGCGCGATCCAGCCGCCGCTCATCGGCACGGCGAACAGCACCCGCGCCATGATCAGGATCACCGCGGCCTGGATCAGGCCGACCACCACATAGGGCGTCAGCTTGCCGATCATCACCTCCAGCGGCCGCACCGGCGTGGCCAGCAGACTTTCCATCGTGCCCCGTTCGCGCTCGCGGGCCATGCCCAGCGAGGTCATCATCACCAGGGTCATCGACAGGATCACGCCCAGCAGGCCCGGCACGATGTTGTAGGCGGTGATCGCCTCGGGATTGTAGCGGCGGTGCACGACCACCTCGAAACGGCTGCGCGCCCGGCGCCCGGTCGGCCAGCGGCCCCGTCAGCTCCCGCGCCAGCGCCTGCGCCGG